>NZ_CBFFRJ010000027.1:0-45926 GCF_965644225.1 Phytobacter sp. V91
AAATCTGAACCAGATTTAATCTGACAGACACCTGTATAAATAACCGGTAACTGTCAGATCAGGTCTGAGCTAGTACAGCTTAGTCGTTGCCGAACAGATCGCGGGTATAAACTTTATCCGCCACATCCGCCAGTTCCGGCGCCATGCGGTTAGAGATAATCACATCGGCTTCCTGTTTGAAAGCTTCCAGGTCACGGATCACCCGGGAATGGAAGAACGTGTCTTCCTGCATCACTGGTTCATAGACAATCACCTGCACGCCTTTGGCTTTGATGCGTTTCATGATCCCCTGAATCGAGGAAGCGCGGAAGTTGTCCGAACCACTCTTCATAATCAGACGGTAAACGCCCACCACTTTCGGATGGCTCGCCAGAATAGAATCGGCGATAAAATCTTTGCGGGTGCGGTTAGCATCAACAATAGCGGAAATCAGGTTGTTCGGTACTGACTGGTAGTTAGCCAGCAACTGCTTGGTGTCTTTCGGCAGGCAGTAGCCGCCGTAGCCGAACGACGGGTTGTTGTAGTGATTACCGATACGTGGGTCAAGGCAAACACCTTCGATGATCTGGCGGGTATCGAGGCCCAGGGTTTCAGCGTAGCTGTCCAGCTCATTAAAGTAAGCCACACGCATTGCCAGGTAGGTATTGGCAAACAGTTTGATCGCTTCTGCTTCGGTTGAGCCGGTAAAGAGGACGTTGATATCCTTTTTGATGGCCCCTTCCTGCAGCAGCGCGGCAAAACGTTCCGCGCGTTCAGAACGCTCGCCAATAACGATACGTGAAGGATGGAGGTTGTCGTACAACGCCTTACCTTCGCGCAGAAACTCCGGCGAGAAGATAACGTTATCAATGCCCAGCTTCTCTTTGATGGACTGGGTGAAGCCAACCGGGATCGTGGATTTGACAATCATCACGGCGTTCGGGTTGATCTCATGTACATCACGAATAACCGCTTCCACACTGGAAGTATTGAAGTAGTTGGTTTTCGGGTCGTAATCTGTCGGGGTGGCGATGATGACGTACTCGGCATCACGGTAAGCATCTTGCTTGTCCGTTGTCGCACGGAAATTCAGCGGCTTATGCTGTAAATACTCCTCGATTTCCTTGTCCACAATTGGGGAAATCTTCTGATTAAGCATGTCGACTTTGGCCTGCACAATATCCAGCGCCACAACCTCATGGTTTTGCGCAATCAAAATACCGTTTGATAAGCCAACGTAACCTGTTCCGGAGATGGTTATTTTCATTCGATAAGCAACTTATGTCAGTGTATAGAACCGAAGATGGCAGTCTGTGCCATCGCTTAAAATCAATAACTGTTGGGGTTTTTACCTCTTCTGTTGAGGCACTGTCAAGACGGCGTGTTTATGCTAAAACATGGGTTTAACAGCCATTTATTTTGCTTTCTCTGAAGAAGGCATGTAAATCCCCTGCACATGCCGCGTTATGACGAAAAAAAGCCCGGTTATAATAACCGGGCTTCGTTTACGATTGCGGACAATATCAGATTAATCCAGCCATTCGGTATGGAATACGCCGTCTTTGTCAGTGCGTTTGTAAGTGTGGGCACCGAAGTAGTCACGCTGCGCCTGAATCAGGTTCGCAGGCAGGACGGCCGCACGGTAGCTGTCATAGTAAGCCACTGCCGCACCGAAAGTCGGTACCGGAATACCGTTCTGCACCGCGTAAGCCACAACATCACGCAGCGCCTGCTGATAGTCATCAGCAATCTGCTTGAAGTAAGGCGCCAGCAGCAGGTTAGCGATAGCCGGAGTTTGAGCATAGGCGTCAGTGATTTTTTGCAGGAACTGAGCACGAATGATGCAGCCTGCACGGAAAATCTTCGCGATTTCGCCGTAGTTCAGGTCCCAGTTATTCTCGTCAGATGCCGCGCGCAGCTGAGAGAAGCCCTGTGCGTAAGAGACGATTTTGCCCAGGTACAGTGCGCGACGAACTTTCTCAACAAACTCAGCTTTATCGCCAGCAGGTTTCGCCTGCGGGCCGCTCAGTACTTTAGAGGCTGCAACACGCTGCTCTTTCAGAGAGGAGATGTAACGTGCGAAAACAGATTCAGTGATGAGAGACAGCGGCTCGCCGAGATCCAGAGAGCTCTGGCTGGTCCATTTACCGGTACCTTTGTTGGCGGCTTCATCGAGGATCACATCAACCAGGTATTTACCTTCTTCATCTTTCTTGGTGAAAATATCTTTGGTGATGTCGATAAGATAGCTGCTCAGCTCGCCCTTGTTCCATTCGCTGAAGGTTTCTGCCAGTTCTTCGTTGGACAGGTTCAGGCCGCCTTTCAGCAGAGCGTAGGCTTCAGCGATCAGCTGCATGTCGCCGTACTCGATGCCGTTGTGAACCATCTTCACATAGTGACCCGCGCCGTCAGCGCCGATATAGGTCACGCAAGGTTCGCCATCTTCGGCAACTGCGGCAATCTTAGTCAGGATTGGCGCAACCAGCTCATAGGCTTCTTTCTGACCACCAGGCATGATTGACGGGCCTTTCAGCGCGCCCTCTTCGCCACCGGAAACGCCGGTACCAATGAAGTTAAAGCCTTCGGCAGAGAGTTCACGGTTACGACGGATAGTGTCGTGGAAGAAGGTGTTACCGCCATCAATAATGATGTCGCCTTTATCAAGATACGGTTTCAGGGAGTCGATGGCAGCATCAGTACCAGCGCCTGCTTTCACCATCAACAGGATGCGGCGAGGCGTTTCTAAGGATTCAACAAATTCCTGCACGGTATAGAAAGGAACCAGCTTTTTGCCTGGGTTTTCGGCAATCACTTCTTCCGTTTTATCGCGGGAGCGGTTGAACACGGAAACGGTATAGCCACGGCTTTCGATGTTCAGCGCCAGGTTGCGCCCCATCACTGCCATACCAACAACGCCGATTTGTTGCTTAGACATGCAAAACTCCTGTCAGGTGTGGTTACCCAGCCGGGAACGAGTCCGGCGGGTTTAAGTGGATGCTATATTAACGTAGAAATAACGTTCTGAATAGTTATTGACAACACCCGCCTCTCCTTAATGAATCCAGAGTTTGCCACACCAAATTTTGCGAGTTATTTATATGTAGTTACATAACTTACAACGCAAATTTATCAACATCTGATCTGCGCAGGCTACGGGTATTAATTACACCATTAACATGAAG
Source organism: Phytobacter sp. V91 (assembly GCF_965644225.1). Lineage (NCBI taxonomy): Bacteria > Pseudomonadati > Pseudomonadota > Gammaproteobacteria > Enterobacterales > Enterobacteriaceae > Phytobacter > Phytobacter sp. V91. The sequence continues at coordinate 3,162 of NZ_CBFFRJ010000027.1, forward strand.
TAAAACAAATAAAACGAGTGGCGTATCATTGGGTACGCCACTCAACGATTAGCGGATTTTTTTAAACAACCGCCACAGAACTCTTAGTACACTATAGCTAAACCGATTATTTAGAACCTTAACGATAGCTCTATGAAAATAAGGGGAGACTCTGTTTGCAATGTTTTCTGCAACACTATGTTTTGCACCACCTGACGCAGAAGAACCACTGAGGAAAGAACGCTCAAACCAACGTAGTCGCTCTGCGGTATTTTCAAAACTCACATTCTTCATACAGTGTTCAATAGTTTGAATAACCTCAGCAGCCGAGCGCTCCCAACCAGATTCCTCACCAACTGCCACATCTCCATGCCATTTCAGAGAGCCGCTATTCAACATTTCCGGCAATTCATCTAAAGCATCAAAGAATATAACATTATCTCTGCCTGAACGAAGTTCACGAGTAATCTCATGATAGACAGGCAGATTTCTTAAAATGACTTTTTTCTGCTGAGCGATACCATGCAACAACGGAAAACCGAAACCTTCATAATGGCTTGGGAAAATAATTGCATCAGCACGTTGATAAATAGATCTAACTTCATCATCACTCATGCCACCAGTTGGAATACAGGTTACATTGTTAAAGGTAAAATCAGTAGCGCCAAGAACTAATATTTCGTCGTCAGGTAATGCTTTCGCCAGAAGAGGAATTGCAGTATTCAACCCCTTATGTTCAAACTTATTACCAATAACAAGCAGTGTTCTATTATATTTAGACACTGAAGTATTTTCTTTTACATTAGATAATGGTGCGCCACCAAAATAATCATCAACTGTAACAGAGTGCAGAGATGGCTGTAAGATAGTATTTTCGCCGATTATATATCGCCGAGAGAATTGGCTCGCCGTGAAGAAAGAGTTAGTGAATATTACCTCGTTCCACTTTAATATAAAGCGCCAAATATCAATATCGAAATTTTCTTTAAGATAACCACAATCAGTTGCAATAGTATCAAGCATGAAACAACTGGTCACTGGTGCACGATAAAAGCCTTGCGCAAGGGCATCAACAGTAAAAGGCTGACCGATTCTGATGACTGCAGCAAATTTTTGGCTAAAATCGGCAGAATCACACCATGATACACGTTTGCTAACGTCTTTCTGGATTTCATGATATTCCCATGACGCACTACCACAAATAATCACAATGTTATATTTACTATTCCAGCATTTATCCGCAGCAAAAATAAGTTTCTTCCCTGCCTCGAATGTTCCATTGTGATAGGTTCCGAGTGATGAAAAATCGATTGCAATATTCAGCCGACCCTCAGAATCTGGAATAAGTCCCTCAATTATGCTCTCTGTCCGGTATTCGACAGATGAAAAATAATTGGTTACCAGACTACCAAACTCAGGATAGCGGCGATCTAATATTTTTCTGTTCTCGATTTCTCTTTCTGTTCTGGTTACTTCAAGTGTAGAGAATGACTTCTCACCTTCATGCCAGACATATGCATGATTCGCTAAAACTGCGCCATAACCACAGCGGTTTGCGCGCATGATAAAATCATTTTCCTCGTTATATCCTTTGCCATAGACAGGATCCAACAAACCAAACTCTTGAAGAATTTTATGTTTAACAAACAGACAAAAACCAACTAACGTTGGCACAAATGTATAACGTGGAAACACCGAAGCAACATTAGTAAAACGGTTGTACAGTTCTTCAGGTGATAGCTGGTTATTTAACTCATTATGCGGGAATGTACATATAGTTGCATTGTTCGATCTTGGTGATACAAAACCAATCATCGGGTCCGCATATGCCACATCAATTAATTGTTTTAATACACCGGGGAAAAATAAAGTATCAGAGTTGAGCATCACCAGGTCGTATTTCAGACTTACAGCATACTCAATTGATTTATTTGTTGTTCCAATAAAACCTAAATTTTTCTCATTAGTTACTATTTCGAACGAAAAACCAACATCATGAGTGCTTACCTCCAGTAATTTCTGGCACAATGCGATATCATCAGGGCTATCGTTATAAAACACGACCTTCGCATTAGCTGAAAGTAACTCTTCGCTGCATTTGATAAACGAGTTTAGCAATGGCTCTACGAGTTCGACACCTTTATAGAAAGGCACACCAATTAACACGCCTTCTGTTTTTTTACTCTCAGGAATATCGAATTCGATATCAAAACGTTGGCTGTTAAAATCAAAATCTTTATAATTTAACCCGGCATCGCTTAATGCTGCTGTTTCAGCAATGAATTGTTTCTTATTCAGTAGCGTCAAATAAATATCAGCACTCGAGCCAATCTTCCTGAAAGCCATCCCACTGATAGCTACATTAATTTTACTTTCTTTTTCCAGAGGATAAAGCAGCAATGCAACTTCCGAAGCGCCGCCAAAGAAATCTTCCTGATTTTTAAAATAATTCTCAGGATTAAATGCCGGAATATTAACTGCAACTACCTTAAAATCATGCTGAACAGCCCACTGGTAAACCTGGCTGCCATGTTCCAAATCATTACATTCACAATAAATTAAAGGACGCGTTTTTGTTAGTGTGTCGACACCGCCACACAATACATCAAACTCCATTCCTTCAGCATCAATCTTAATAAAATCTAAACGTTCAAATCCGAGTGAATCCAGCGTTTTTATACTAATTTTATCGCTTACTTCAGGTATTTCATGCGAATCTATTTCACTATCCGGGTAATGCGAGTTTTCATGCTGAGAGGATAAAATAGAAAAAGAGCCTTCATTATTTTTTTGTTCAGGAGAGGCTTCGTTAACATTAATTTCATCTTCACGGCAGCCGAGTGCAAAATTATTAATTCGCACATACCCCAGTGAATTGACCTTGATCGTTTCACAACCCAATTCAAATGCTTTTTTCTGTGGTTCAAAACCGATAACTGTGCCATTAGGGCCGACAAATGAACTAAAAGCCAATAAGTGGGTGCCAATATATGTACCGATATCGAGAACAAAATCACCTTTATGAATCAGTTTATTTAAGAACGATATTTCATTATTCGCCCATTCACCATAAGCTTTTAGGCTGTTAACGATTAAATCTTCTTTGTCACTGACACATATTTTTCCATATCTGGAATTGATAATTAACTCTGAATTATCCACGTTCATTTACTCTCCCATTTAATATCTAAATTATCAAACCCTAGAATGCCATGTACCTGGCGTCCTGATACACATTCAATGACTACAGCATCATGTACCCAATGAAGTTGATAATGATCATCACCCACCCCATTTGCAAAAGCGAAATCAATGCTGTAGACACCTCTAATTAAAACAGGCATTCTGAGTGTAAAATAGACATTAACTTTTTCACCTTCGTTCATACTCAAATTGGCAAGTCTGAAATGCGGGTCTGTACTTTCCGTGAATAAGAACTGACCTTTACTGTCCTTCAGGATGAGACCTACAGCAGGATTTTCAATATAAGATTTAGCCTCTATTGAAACACATATCTTAATTTCTTGCCCGGAACTAATATTTTTTACCCTGATACCATCAGGATCTTGCACCTCAGCATGTATAATGCTACCGCCACCACGGCCAAAACTTTCCGCTGCGGAATTAAAATCGGAAACAAAATACAATGAATGTGAAATTGAATCACCTTCTATAATCTTGGCATGAGCGTGTGATTTTATTTTAGAGGTCTGACTATTATTTTTTAATCTTTCAGGATCAGCATACAACTCTTTTAAATATTCGTGGCACACTGTTTCAGCTTTACCTTCTGTTACATAGGTATCGCCACTGGCATTACGCCGTAATAAAATGGCTTTATCACACAGGGCCATTACTGCCGCGGTATCGTGGCTGACAAAAAGGATGGTACCACCATTATCCTGAAAACCACGCAGGAAGCGCATGCATTTTTGTTGGAAAAATACATCACCAACAGCTAAAGCTTCATCAATGATCAAAATTTCAGCATCAACATTGACGATAAGAGCAAATGCCAGACGGACAAACATACCACTTGAGTAATTTTTTACTGGCTGATCGATGAATGTACCAATATCAGCAAAGGATTCAATATCTGAGAATTTGGCATCTATTTCAGATCTTGAGAGACCATAAATCGCTCCCGAAATATATATGTTTTCTCGGCCAGTAAACTCATTATTGAATCCCGCACCCAACTCCAGTAATGCAGCGATTTTTCCTTTTCGATAAATCTCACCGGTTGTCGGAGAAAGGGTGTTTGAAATTAACTGCAGCAGCGTAGATTTCCCGGCTCCGTTCCTGCCAAGAATGGCGACAGTCTCCCCTCTGTTTATCTGGAAACTGACATTTTTTACTGCCCAAAACTCGCTATATAATTTAATTTTATTTGGAAGAAAAAATTGATACAAGCGATGCGTATTTTTATTATAAACTCGATACGCTTTACCTACATTTGTGACTTGCAGTGCAAGTTGTGGCATCTCTTTATCAAAGGACATCAGCAAATCCTTTTTTCGTTTTTGAATAAAAAACAAAACTTAAAATAAAGAAAACTACTGATATTAATAAACTTCTCAGAAATAGTTCCCATGATATGCTATTACCAAAATACATTACACTGCGCATTTCTTCAACGGCTGGAGTAAGCGGGTTTATTTGCATTATGGTTCTAAATGCTTCAGGTATAGCGCTGATAGGATAGAAAATAGGTGAGAGGAACATCAAAGCTGTGGCGATCAAACCTGTGAGTTGATTAATATCTCTTATATAGGTTCCTAACGACGCCAGCAAATAACTCGTACCTAAAGAGAAAATCAGCAAAGGCAATATTACCAATGGTAGATAGAGCAGTGTTAAATGTGGCATCCCATAAATAACTATATAGCCAACCAACCATATGAAGATAGTCAAAACCATATTAAAGAAAGCAGATAATACATAAACAATTGGTAATATCCCTAAAGGAAATACCACTTTTTTAACATAGTTCGGATTACTTGTGATAATCGTTGGACTACGGGTAATACATTCTGAAAAGAAGTTATATGCAATAATACCGATAAATAAAATCAAAGCAAATTCAGATTTCGGTGCATCATAACCTTGCGTCCCCCATTTAGCTTTGAATATATGGCTAAACACGAATGTGTAAATCACCAACATGCAAAGAGGCATTAATATTGCCCAAGCGGAACCGCCAATAGAACCTTTGTATTTTAGACTTATTTCTCTCTTCACCAGAGATATCAGCAACTTAATATTACTGAATATTTCTTTAACCGCGTTATACATATGACACCTGCAATACCCACTATTTTTCAGTGATTAACAGCCAAGCTAGAGTAAAACATAAATGATGTAATACTCGTTTTATTTTAGGCTGATTAATCAGAAGTTTGGCAATCAATTAGATTTATCAGTTCTCTGGTTTTTAACTGCATTAATTTTTTATCACCCCGAGATTCAATGTTAAGACGAATCAATGGCTCAGTATTTGAACATCTCAGATTAAATCGCCATGTAGGGAAACTCATGCTCAGACCGTCAATATACTCAACAGAAGTAGCATCATGCTCATAAGCCAGCTTGATTTTATTAATTACGGTCTGAGGATTATCTACTTTGCGATTAATTTCCCCTGAAGCAGGGAAAGCTTCAATTCTGTGCTCAACAAACTTACTTAGTTTCTCTGATTTTCCAGATATTAGCTCAGCAATAAGTAACCAGGGAATCATACCGCTATCGCAATAGGCAAAATCTTTGAAGTAATGATGCGCGCTCATTTCACCACCATAGATCGCATCTTCTTTACGCATTCTTTCTTTGATGAAAGCATGCCCAGTCTTAGAGACGATTGCGTTGCCATTCAGAGACTGAGCAATATCGATTGTATTCCAGGTTAATCGAGGATCATAAATTACTTTTGCCGAAGGATATTTCCTCAAGAATGACTCAGCTAACAAGCCGACAATGTAATATCCTTCAATAAATTTAGCTTCTTCATCAAAGAAGAAGCATCTGTCGAAATCACCATCGAATGCGATACCCATATCAGCATTGTGTGCAATGACTGCATCAGCTGTATCTTTACGACATTCAGGCAAAAGTGGATTTGGAATACCATGAGGGAAATTGCCATCAGGATCATTATGAATTTTCACAAATGATACCGGGATACCTGACGTCTCAAATCGTTTTTCTATTTCATCAATAACATGCCCAGCGGCACCGTTCCCCGAGTTAATCACTAATTTTAGTGGTTTTTTAAAATTCGAAATGCTGATATAACTCATCAGATGATCAATATAATCATTTAAGATAGAGATCTTTTTATACTGACCGCGCTCGGATTCTATCACTGCAGGGAAACTATTTTCTTCTGCCAGTTTTTGAATTTGGTCTAAACCAGTATCGCCACTTATTGGTTTGGCATTTTCTTTGACTAACTTCATACCATTATAGTTGATTGGATTATGGCTAGCCGTAATCTCAATTCCCCCATCAACATTAAGATGGAACGTAGAAAAATAAATTTCTTCAGTACCACTTAATCCAATATCAAGGACATCGACACCAGCATCCTGCAAACCACGGGCAACGGATAACTTTAATGATTCACTTGTCAGTCTTACATCACCACCAACCACCACTCGCCGCGGTTTCAAATAAATACCGTAAGCTCGACCAATGCGGTATGCAATATCCTCATTCAATTCGGTTCCAAGTTCGCCACGAATGTCGTAAGCTTTAAAACAAGTTAATTTTGTCATTACATGTTCCAGATGGTTAACAGCGACCATAAAGATCTTTAATACGGATGATGTCATCATCGCCTAAATAAGAGCCAGCCTGAACCTCGAGCATCTCTAACGGGATTTTACCTGGATTATTTAATGAATGCTCAATGCCTATCGGGATAAACGTCGACTGGTTTTCAGTTAATAAAAAGGTTTTATCATTCATTACAACTTCAGCGGTTCCGGACAAAATGATCCAGTGCTCAGTTCTATGATGATGTTTTTGGTAAGAAAAACTCCCACCAGGAATCATAGTGATTTTATTAACAACAAATCGCGGATTTTTTACCACGACATCACAGAGGCCCCAGGGACGATATTTTTCACGATGTTGTTTATATTCCTGTCGCCCTTCTGATTTTAAAAAATCAACAACTTTCTTTACATCCTGAACTTGATCTTTGTTAACTACCAAAACCGCATCTTTGGTATTAATTATAGCCAGATTGTCAACACCTACGAGAGCGACTAATTTCTCTTCCGAATTAACATAACAATTTTGGACATTGTAGGCATATACATCGCCATTCAATGCATTACCATTTTGGTCTTTGGCACTAACATCCCAGAGGGCCGACCATGACCCAACATCACTCCAGTCAGCATCTAACCCGATAACAACTGCATCAGCGGTCTTTTCCATCACTGCAAAATCGATAGAATCATCCGGACATTCACTAAAAATATGCTGTGGAATAGAGATGAATTCATGCCCACAATCTGCTGCGGAAATAGATTCAATACATTTTTGTAGAATATCTGGTCTATATTTTTGCAATTCTGCCAGGTATTTTTTAGCCCTGAACATAAACATGCCGCTGTTCCAGTAGTATTCACCGGAATTGACATAACTTTCTGCAATGTCATAGTTTGGCTTTTCAACAAAACGGTTAACTTTATAAGCCAGACCACTTCCCAGTGAAATTTCCTCACCTCTGTGGATATATCCATATCCTGTCTCAGGATGAGTCGGAACGATACCAAAAGTGACTAAATGACCAGCATTAGCATATTTTTCAGCTTCGATAATACTTTGGTGAAACACTTCTTTCTTATTTATTACATGATCCGCGGCTAATACGAGCAGTAATGGATCATCACCTTCACCTACTGCTTTTAATGCCGCCAGCGCTATAGCTGGAGCAGTGTTTCTTCCTACTGGTTCGAGGATAATATTTTTAGATAATTTATTAATCTGTCTCAACTGCTCAGCAATTACAAACCGATGCTCTTCATTACTAATCACCAGGGGTTCGCGCATGCTTACACCATCAAGACGCAAAATAGTTTCCTGAAGCATCGACCACTCACCATGGAGCTTTAAAAATTGTTTTGGATAAAGTTCACGGGACATAGGCCAAAGTCGGCTGCCACTCCCTCCCGCCATAATAACAGGAAGTATCATACTATTTTCCTTAAACTCGTTGTGAGCCAGTCAGCTATTCTATATGATTTATATCATCTATTTATAGAATCCAGACTTGTTAATTGATTAATTCGTGGTGAAAGAAGTAACTTTTAAATTTTCTTAAAAAGAATGGCTATATAAAAAGCCAAGGTTCCCAGAAATGTTTGTCGATATAATTTAATTTTACTAAATATATACGTACGCTTAAATAAGCCAGATTTTCTGGCCTCAATGAAGTCATTAAAAATATATTGATTATTTTCCGACAAGGGCACGTCTATTGCATTTAGCACATCAATATTCTTTTGTATCCATTGTTGAAAATGACCATCAAACAATGCATTAATTCTTCTTATTCTAGCCTTCCAGCCTAAGTTGGAACCAATAATATTATTGGTATGCTGTCGGTATCTTAGTGTTGGAGTCTCGTCATAGATTACCTTACCACCACAACCTGTTATTAAAATATATATCCACCAATCATGGGAGATTATTTTCTGGTAGCGAGGTGTTTTACTTACGATTTTTTTGGCTTTGTGATTCAACATCATGGTATTACCACCAGCGATACTTTGAATCAAAGCATTGCGGAATGATGGTATTTTATTAAAAAGTGGAGAATATCCGATACAATTATCGTTCTCATCGACAAGTATCGTTCTCCCACAGTGTACAGCTGCACTTTCAGCATCCAGAGAACTAAGAACATTAACTCCGCTACTTAATTTTTCAGGCAACCACTCATCATCCTGATCGCTGAATGAATAACAATCAAAATCATCAGGACATGAATCAAGAAGTGATAAAAAATTCCATGCGAAGCCTTTTTTAGGGCCATGCGAAATAACGATTTTTTCTCGACTTAACTTCTGTTGATACCTATTTAAAATGTCTAATGTATCATCTGTTGAGCCATCATCAGAAATGAAAATGACCCAATTAGTATGGGTCTGATTAATAATAGAATCTAACTGCTTAGGGAGAAATTCGCTTCCATTGTAGGTACAAAGCAGTATAGCTACTCTCTTATCTGTATTCATAATCAGGAATAGATTTCCGCATCTGACAGGAGTTGCCCATTTTGATCTTTAGCCGAAAGCTGTAACTGATCGGTAGCAGGCCATTTTATATTTATTTCCGGATCATTCCAGATAATGCTACGTTCAGATTGCGGAGCATAATAGTTTGTCGCTTTATATACGAACTGAGCGTTATCAGACAACGTCATAAAGCCATGGGCAAAACCTTCCGGGATCCAAAGCTGGCGCTTATTGTCTGCACTTAAAACAACACCGACCCATTGACCAAATGTCTCTGAGCTTTTACGGATATCCACTGCGACGTCGAATACCTCACCTTCAACACAACGAACAAGTTTGCCCTGCGCATGTGGGTCGAGCTGATAATGAAGCCCGCGAAGAACATTTTTTTGCGATTGTGAATGATTGTCCTGAATAAATGCTACCTGACGACCCACTGCTTCCTCAAAAATTTTCTGATTGAAACTTTCAAAGAAAAACCCACGAGCATCACCAAAAACTTTAGGTTCAAAAATAAGGACGTCTTGAATTGCTGTTTTGATTACATTCATTTGCTTACAGTCTCTGGCTTATTTTCCAAGTATTTCAGTCACGACTCGCTGTACGCCCACCTTCCAGTCAGGCAACGTAGTAGCAAAAGCAGTCTGAAACTTCAGGTTTGACAAGCGTGAATTTTGTGGTCTTTTTGCCGGCGTGGGGTAAGCGGATGTATCTACGCCGTTCACCTCTTTTATAGCCAGGGTTTCGCCAAGTTCACGAGCGACAGAGAAGACATATTGCGCATAGTCGTACCAGGTCGTTTCACCACTGGCAACCAGATGATAGGTTCCGTAGAGCGACTTATTGTTACTTTCCGCCCGAATAGCTATCGCAGTCGCATCGGCAAGAAGCTCAGCGCCGGTCGGCGCTCCATGCTGGTCATTAATAATAGAAAGCGCATCTTTTTCTTTCGCCAGACGAAGCATGGTTTTCGCAAAATTCGCGCCACGGGTGGCGTACACCCAGCTGGTACGAAAAATAAAATGGCGTGGATTATATGTTGCGACGGCAATCTCGCCTGCCAGCTTCGTCTCGCCATAGACATTGAGAGGCGCAGGCTGCTCATCTTCCAGACGGTAATGCTCGCCACCGCCATTAAAGACATAGTCAGTTGAATAATGGATAAGCAGCGCGCCTAATTTCGCCGTCTCTTTGGCAATCACTTCGACGCTGTCTGCATTCAGTAATTGTGAAAGCTCTCTTTCGCTTTCTGCTTTATCCACCGCCGTATGCGCTGCCGCATTCACCACCACGTCAGGTTTTACCTGACGAATAGTCTGCGCAATACCTTGCGGATTAGTCAGATCGCCACAAAGCTCCTTGTCGAAAAAATCGACCGCTACCAATTCACCTAACGTAGCAAGGGAGCGTTGCAGCTCCCAACCAACTTGGCCATTTTTGCCAATCAGTAAAATTTTCATTTCTTCACCGCTAACGCATTATCAGAATTATTCGCTAATCAGGCTTTTCAAATAGCGACCGTAGTCAGTTTTCGACAGAATTTTAATCTGCTCTGAAACCTGCTCTTTGCTCAACCAGCCTTTGCGGAAAGCGATCTCTTCCAGGCACGCAACTTTCATGCCCTGACGTTTCTCAATGGTATGAATAAACTGTGAGGCTTCGACCAGACTGTCATGCGTACCGGTATCAAGCCATGCAAAGCCACGCCCCAGCAATTCAACCTGTAGCTCACCGCGCTCAAGATACATCTGGTTCAGCGTGGTAATTTCCAGTTCGCCACGGGCAGAAGGTTTAACCTGCTTCGCCATTTCCACAACATTTTTGTCGTAGAAATAAAGCCCGGTTACCGCCCAGTTGGATTTTGGTTTCAGTGGTTTTTCTTCAATGGAGAGCGCTTTGTAGCTGTCATCAAATTCCACGACCCCGAAACGTTCCGGATCCTGGACCTGATAACCAAAGACCATCGCCCCTTGAGTCAGCTGTGCAGCGGTTTCCAGTTTTTTGCCGAAACTCTGCCCAAAATAGATGTTATCGCCCAGCACCAGTGCGCAGGGTTCATTATTGATAAACTCTTCACCGATGATAAATGCCTGTGCCAGACCATCAGGAGAGGGCTGAACCTCATAGCTCAGACGAATACCAAACTGAATGCCATCACCCAGCAGCCGCTGAAAGGCTGGCATATCTTCCGGGGTAGTGATAATCAAAATGTCACGAATGCCGGCTAACATCAGGACAGAAATCGGATAAAAAATCATCGGTTTGTCGTAAACAGGAAGAAGTTGTTTCGACACACCTTGTGTAATAGGGTAGAGACGGGTGCCAGAACCACCCGCTAAGACGATGCCTTTCATCATTATGTCCTTAATTAATCTGCCAGTCCGAGACGTTCACCCGCGTAGGAGCCATCCATCACACGCTGCCACCAGGCCTGATTAGTCAAATACCAGTTCACCGTTTTGCGGATCCCGGATTCGAACGTTTCCTGAGGTACCCAGCCCAAATCATGCTTAATTTTGTTGGCGTCAATGGCGTAGCGAAGATCATGGCCAGGTCTGTCGGTTACATAAGTGATTAATTGAGAGAAATGGCTGATACCCTCTGGTTTATTATCAATGACCTCATCCAGAATGGTGCAGATGGTTTTTACCACATCGATGTTTTTACGTTCGTTATGGCCACCGATATTATAAGTTTCACCTGCAACACCTTCGATCACCACTTTGTATAATGCACGAGCATGATCTTCGACATATAACCAGTCACGGATCTGCTCACCATTACCATAGACAGGTAATGGTTTTCCTGCCAGGGCATTTAAAATAATCAGTGGGATAAGTTTTTCCGGGAAATGATAAGGACCGTAATTATTAGAACAGTTAGTAACAATGGTCGGGAAACCATAAGTACGACGCCATGCACGAACTAAATGATCGCTTGAGGCTTTGGAGGAGGAATAAGGACTGCTGGGAGAATAAGGCGTAGTTTCAGTAAAGAGTGGTAAGGGTTCACCTGCCGGCACTTCATCAGGATGCGGCAAATCACCGTAGACTTCATCAGTGGATATATGATGGAAACGGAACGCCGTTTTACGCGGTTCATCAAGCTGCGACCAGTATTTACGCGCCGCTTCCAGCAGCACATAGGTACCAACGATGTTGGTTTCAATAAATGCCGCCGGCCCCGTAATAGAGCGATCAACGTGGCTTTCAGCAGCTAAATGCATAACAGCATCTGGCTGATGGTCAGCAAAAATCCGCGCCATCGCTTCACCGTCACAGATATCTGCCTGCTCAAAAGCATAGCGGGGGTTGTTTTCCACCTCAGTCAATGATTCAAGATTACCCGCGTAGGTTAATTTATCGACGTTAACTACCGCATCCTGCGTATTATTAATGATGTGACGAACGACAGCAGACCCAATAAAGCCTGCCCCACCAGTGACCAATATTTTCACGAGACGATTCCACTTTGCTTTTGCAGTTTTAACTACGTCACCGGATAGACAAGCTCAGGCCATGTTTGTTTATTAAACAGACATGCTACCGCCCCTGGCTTATTAGCTACCAGTGCACTGTGTGTAACTACCGACAATTTTAAAGGCATGTCTGATAGTGCGAATGTTTATCGTTATCAAGCACAAAATGATAAAAAACTATTTTCTGCTCAAACGATCACGGAAACAAGAAAAATCTAAGAAAACTCAGTAAGAAACATCTTGCTTTTTAAATTTTTATTCGTTGATTTAACAGCATAAAACAAAAAAAAGCAGTGAGAATGTTCTGAAGCACTTCGCACTCCACGACCACCCTCCACTGCTATTTATTATAAGTTAATTATTTCGTGAGCTTTTTTAATCGTTCACTGAGTCAAAAGTTTTTTAACGCTCTCACGGAATTTCTGACCTTCCTTCAGGTTGCGCAGACCATAACTAACAAAGGCCTGCATATAGCCCATTTTCTTACCGCAGTCGAAGCTGTCGCCGGTCATCAGCATGGCATCAACAGACTGTTTGGTTGCCAGTTGGGCAATAGCATCGGTCAGTTGGATACGTCCCCACGCGCCCGGTGCGGTCTTCTCCAGCTCCGCCCAGATATCCGCGGACAACACGTAGCGGCCAACCGCCATCAGATCAGAATCCAGGGTTTGCGGCTGATCCGGCTTCTCAATAAATTCAACGATGCGGCTGATCTTGCCTTCGGTGTCCAGTGGCTCTTTGGTCTGGATAACAGAATATTCAGACAAGTCGCCATCCATACGTTTCGCCAGTACCTGGCTGCGGCCAGTCTCACTGAAACGCGCCACCATAGATGCCAGGTTATAACGCAGCGGATCCGCAGAGGCGCTATCCAGTACGATATCCGGCAGAACCACCACAAATGGGTTATCGCCAACAATCGGACGGGCGCAAAGGATTGAGTGGCCCAGACCCAGCGGCTGCGCCTGACGCACGTTCATGATGGTGACGCCTGGCGGACAGATGGATTGCACTTCAGCCAGTAACTGGCGCTTCACGCGCTGTTCAAGCAAGGCTTCAAGCTCGTAAGAGGTGTCAAAATGGTTCTCAACCGCATTTTTTGATGAATGGGTGACGAGGACGATTTCTTTGATCCCTGCAGCAACAACTTCGTCGACGATGTACTGAATCATTGGCTTGTCGACGATCGGTAGCATCTCTTTCGGGATAGCTTTCGTGGCGGGTAGCAAATGCATCCCCAAACCGGCTACCGGGATAACTGCTTTCAAATTAATCATTATATCTTCCACCTGTAAATGATTGATAAATTATAGACCTTCAACTTTTTTTCGCCAGCAACTCCGTCACAAGTAACAGGGAAAGATGTTACGCCTGTTGTCGAAGAATTGCTGTAGATGTAATCCTGATGCACTGTTCAAGTCACCAGGATTCATCGTAAAAAATCGCGTCGGCAACGCTCAGAAACGTCGTACTGGTAAGCGGAAGTTCAGGTTTTCTGTATTAACCGTATGCTGGTCAATGCGGTCAATATCGACAGAGTTTTCCCCTTTTTCATTCACCGCTTTAATATTCGCCAGTGACAATAGCGTATCCTGCTTCGCCATAAAGCGACCCCGCACATCTTTGCGCAAATCAAAGTTCAGGGTTAACGCATAACCGAGGGTCGATTCCTGCATAACATTGATATTGCGCAGGAAAAGATGTTGCGGTTTGTTGTGGAGTTCCAGACTGGCGCGCTGCAGATTCAGATTTGTAATCGCGACAAATGAGGTGGCATTTCCGGAGGAGAGTTGAATTCCGCGCAATTTGTAATCACTTTTGCGGTTGTCGAGGTGGATATCGTTGAGCTTGAAGTTTTGCGGAATGGATAAATAATCGCCTTTGATTACGCCATAGCCAATTAACATCCCGGCGCTGTTTTCCATACTCACACCGTCTATCACAAAATTATCGCAACCGTAAATCGCCACCGTTGCATTATCAATACCCGCCTTTTTGCTGTAATCCGGCGTAATATTGTTAGCCTTAATGTTACGAATAATAAAATGTTTGCCGTTCTCCACGTGGACCAGCTGGCGGCAATGGCTGCCGGTAATATTGGCCACCACAAAATTTTTCACCGCCTGATCTTCCGGGTAGGCGTTATCGTAAGTACTGCCCGCCAGACCGATACCAATCCCCCAGTTTATTTTGCCGTTGGTACAATCGATGTGGTCGATTACATGATCGGAGATCAGGATATCCTGGTCATTGATCGCCACATTCCACTCAATGGCGTCCCCCTGGAGATAACTGAACCGGCTGTTGGTTATCCGTGCGCCCACCACCTGGTTATGGAATCCCTGGCGCAGGATGGCATAGTTGGCTTTGGTCACGGTGATATTATCAATGGTCAGATTACGCATCACCTGCGGCTGTTTACCGCCAATATAGATTTGCGTCACCGGGCCATAACCACTCAGATGGATCCCCTGGATAACGCAGTCTGAACCCCGCACATCCAGCGTCAGATTGTAGAGACTGCCCCCCTTCTCGCCGATGACCTTGCTGCCGTCCTGGAGGACTAAGCGCCCACGGCCATTACTCTTGATAGCGCCCCGCACCAGCAGGGTTTTGCCCGGTGGAATAAACACCCCGGTGTTCATATTCTCACACACCAGATCGGCTGGAATTTCAACCGTCTGCGCCTCGGTAAAGGCCTGCTTTAACGCCGCTGGCCAGTCAGTGGTCTGGTAGCGACGAATGTCCACCGGGCTCGCGTTTGTCGCGGCACGAATCAGCGGCGAATAGAGCAAAGGCAGGGTCGCCAGCGCGCTGCCGGCGGCGAGGAATTTTCGGCGATTCAGGGTAACAGGCGTTTTTCGTTCAGACATAAAACCTCGAAATCAAAGTGCCTGGAGCAGCGTGGCAAGATTCTGATTAATACGTTGCTGATTGAAGTCGGCTTCGACCTTTTGCCGGGCAAGCCTGATGATCGGCGTCAGCTCCTGACTCTGCATGTCGCTAAATGCGCTAAGACGTTCAGCCAGCGCCACTGCGTCATTTTCCGGCACCAGCCAGCCCGATTTGTTGGCCTCCACCAGTTCAGGAATGCCGCTATGCACCGTCGACACCACCGGAATACCCACGGCCATGGCCTCCATTAAGGCCACCGGGATCCCCTCCATATCACCGTCGGCTCCGGTTACAGAAGGCAGTAAGAAGACATCCGCATCGTCGAGAATGGCCTTCACTTCATGGCTGGGCTTAAAGCCCGGCATCTCAATGACGTCCTCAAGCTCGTATTGTCCGATTAGGGTATGCAGCCGCCTTTCCCACGGGCCAATCCCCAGGATACGGTAGCGAAAAGATACCCCCTGCGCTTTGAGTAACCGGCAGGCTTCAATGGCCACATGCAATCCTTTTTTCTCTGTCAGACGAGCGACGGAGACAATCTGCAACGGTAAGCCTGGGGTTTTAACCGGACGCAGGCTAAAGCGGCTGATGTCGACGCCCATTCTGGAAACGGCGATTTTCTCCAGCGGACACCCCATCGCCAGCAGCCGTGAAGCCCAGAGCTCGCTAATGGGCAGCATCAGATCGCCCCGGCGAAAGAGTTGCTGATATTCCGGGGTATAGTGGTTCAGTACCCCACGGTGTGAAACGTCAATACCGTGAAATACGGTGGCGATTTTGCCCTCAAGCATCCCCAGCTCACGCAGTTTTGCGGCGGTGACACCCGCCGGACCAAAATGGGCGACAAACACATCAGCGCTGAAAACACGCGGCGCAAGACCGCAAATAGCCGCCAGAATCAGGTTGCGTGCTTCATCGCCATAGCGCGACATATTGAGCGCTTTCCAGGTGGCCGCCCGGCCCGCACCGCGCAAAATGGCCTTTGCGCGATAGCTCAGCTTCGCCAGCTTTCCCGCGGGCTCATCCAGCAGCCAGTGGGTTTTCTGCGCAAGATTGTATTCGCGCCAGGCCGCATGGGTGTTGCTCAAATCCCCTTTATGCAAAGCGACGATTTCCACCTCATAGCCCATATTGATAAAGGCCACAATCTGGTTGAGGACGAAGGTTTCCGAGGAGAGCGGAAACTTCAGCAAAAAGAAGCTGACTTTCATTTCACCTCCCGAATTCTGTCCAGTACCGACTGCACCATCTGCGCGCCTTTCTCCCTCTCCGCATCGACGGCGACGCTCAGACGCTGATTAAGCGCCGGAAGCTGCCCCAGCATATCGGCCGCCATCGCGGCCAGCGAACCATCCAGCAGGTGGCGGATCTCCACCGCCATCTCCGGCATCCCCAGTTGCTTCATGATCCCGGCTGACTTGTGTTCATAGTTAATGGCAATCGCCGGGGTGCCAAAATTCATCGAAATAATGGCGGAGTGCAGACGGGTCCCCACCGTTAAATCACAGGCGGAGAGAATTTTGCCCATTTCCAGATCGTTCAGTTCGTCCATCACCACGTGGTAAGACGACGGGGAGCTGATATGTTTGCGCAGGTTGAGCGCAACCATCCGGTCATCTTTGTTGTAACTGTCGATACCGGTACAGGTGGAGAGCGCAATGACCTGCCAGCCGGCATCGATAATACGATTGACCACCCCGGCAAAGGCTTCTTCATAGGCTTGCTGGGTGGTGCCCAGCCGTTTATCGAAAGGCGCCAGCTCACGCAGGGTTATGGCAACGGTTTTTTGCCGACCTGCCACCTCCAGCCAGTGGCGCACCGCATAGCTGGGGACAAAATTCGCATCGTCTTCCACCAGCCAGGCGGTATCCACGCCCTGCTCTACCTTGTCGGTCGTAATTTCGCTCTGCTTCATCAAATCAAGACTGACGCTTTCCCGCAGAATAAGCGCTTCACAGTGGCCAAAGGCATAGTTTGCCAGTTGATTAAACTGCGGATCCTGGAAGGGGCCGACGCTGTGACCAATCATATACAGCGGCTTTTTCGCCATAAAGGTACAGAGAGCATGTTCAAACTGCGGCACACCATAAAGATCGACGAAAAAGGAGCCGCCAACCTGCACAATGGCGTCATAATTTGCCAGCAGGCGTACGAAATCGGTAAACCCTTGCGCGATGGCGATATTGCGCAGTTTGCCGCTGTCGGTAACGCGCGAGAGCAGCACCTGGTGCTGATAACGGCGACGGAGGATCTTTTTAACCCTTCCTACCAGCCCCGCCGCGGTATTGTGCGCTTTCATCTGGCTGTAGAGGGGATCCCCCATCACCGGCCGGTTAAGCAGCCAGGAGGAACTGACCGGGTAGCGGCTCATCACGTAGACTTCTGCCTGGGGTTCAATGCGGGCAATCGCATCCAGCAGCCCACGTAAAATGGCACTGTCTCCCCGATTTCCACAGGTGTGATTGCCAAGAATTAAAAGTTTCATACTGACCTCTTAAGGGGCATTTTATTCAATAGGTGCGGCCTGATGCCCTCACCCCGGCCTTCTCCCACGGGAGAAGGAGGATCAACCTGCACGAAGCAGTGTTTTCATTTTCTCGTTACGACAAAACTGGCGCTTTATCTCCACCACCAGCGCATTGCGCGACAGCACAATCATCAGGGCGAAAGCCAGCGCGCCTGCGGCAATCTGGACGATAAGCAGGGCCGCCATGGTGAGATGTCCGGTCAGCAGGAGGCCAAGCCCGTAGCTCACCGCAAGGGTGGGAAGCGAAAGATAAAACGGCAGCCACAGGCTTAAGATGTACTGGCGGTAACTCGATCCCAGCACCGGTTTTATCATCACGAAGTAACTCAGAATGGTGTTGATAATCTGTATCAGCAGGAAGCCAAGGGTCACACCGATAGCCCCGCCCAGATGACCACCAACGATAATCGCCGGGATAAACAAGCAGGTTTTGAACACATTGAATTTAAAACTAATATCCACCCGCGCTTTCGCCATCAGCAGTGAGCCGATTGGGTTGCCCACCGCGCGCAGCAACCCGACGATACATAACAGTTGCAGGATCGGAATAATGCTGGCCCACTTGTCACCAAACACCAGCGGCACAACGTTGTTGGCGACCACCAGCAGCCCCAGCAGGATAGGGAAATTAATGATCCCCACCACCGACAACAGCTTGTAGAAGTTCAGCCGCAACTTATCGGTATCATCCTGGATTTTGGCAAAGGCCGGGAACAGCACCCGGGTAATGATCGGGTTAAGCTTCATCGGCGGCACGACCGCCACGTTATAGGCGAGGTTGTAGCCGCCCGCCACGCTGGCCCCGAGAATACGCGCCAGCACCAGGGTGGAGAGGTTGGTATTGACGTAATTGATGATGCTGTCGGCGGTCAGCCAGGCGCCAAACTTAAGATTTGAGCTGACCGAGGCCAGGGAGAAATGCAGCCCCGGGCGATAAATTTTGCGGCCAAACCAGCCAAACAGCAGCGTACGCACCGTGCTGTTGACCAGATAACCAAGGATGGCGGTCATTGCCAGTGGCCAGTAAAACGCGCTGGCAACCGTAAAGGAGAAACCCGCCAGCACCGATACCGTCTCGATGCTGCCGATTTTGCTGAACTCGAGCTCTTTTTGCATCAGCGCGCGAAACTGTTGCCCATGCGGGATCACCACAAATGCCAGCGCCAGGGTCTTGATCAGGGGCGCGAGATCCGGGTTATGCAACACCCCGGCAATTACGTCGCTGAGCGCAAAAATGGCCGCGCAGACCACCAGCCCCAACCCGACGTTCAGCCAGTACAGGGTAGTCAGTTCGAGATGGCTTATCTCCTTACGCTGAATAATCGAGTTGGCGATACCAAAATCAGACAGCGTATCGGCCAGCGCGATAATCACCAGCGAAACGGTCAACAGACCGAACTGGTGATTATCAATAATGCGCGCCAGCACGGTCATCTGCACCAGTCCCAGGCCGATAATGGTCAGCGTCGCCAGCGCCGACCATTTCGCGCCGCTGATGGTTTTTTCTCTCAGGCTCAAGGCAAATTCCCTAATACGCCGCTTTATTAACAAAGCCTTTAAAGATGGTCAGAAAAACGATTTTGATATCGAACCACAGGCTCCATTCGCGGATGTACTCGAGGTCGAACTCAATGCGTTTTTCCATTTTTTCCAGCGTGTCGGTCTCGCCGCGCCAGCCGTTAATCTGCGCCCAGCCGGTGATGCCGGGCTTCACTTTGTGGCGCAGCATGTAGCCTTCGATAAGCTGACGGTACTGTTCGTTGTGCGCTACCGCATGTGGTCGAGGACCGACAATCGACATCCCGCCCGTCAGTACGTTGATAAACTGCGGCAGTTCATCAAGCGAGGTACGACGCAGGAAGTTGCCCACTTTGGTGACGCGGGGATCGTTCTGGGTTGCCTGGGTGACCACCTTGTCGTTCTCCATCACCTTCATGGAGCGAAATTTCCACACCATGATCGGTTTCCCGTCCATGCCATAGCGTTTCTGGCGAAAAATCACCGGGCCTGCCGAGGTCATCTTCACCGCCAGCGAAATCGCCAGCAGCACCGGGGAGATAAGCATCAGAATGAGGGAGGCAAGCACAATATCTTCCAGTCGCTTTAATACCCGGTTAATGCCGGAAAGCGGGGTGTCATACAAAGGCACCACCGGGACGCCGTTCACTTCCTCAATGCGTGAATGCAGAATATTGAAGGTGAAAACATCGGGGATCAGGATCACTGAGCAGGTGGTGTCCGCAAGATCGCGCACCAGTTTTTTAATGCAGGCCGCATCGTTCATCGACATCGCGATATAGATGTTATGCATTTTCCCGGCGCGGGCATCGTCGAGCAGTTGCTGGAAGTTACCCACCCAGTCGTTACTGACGCCACCGGGTTTGGCATCGTAATACACCCCGACCACCTCAAAACCGAGCCAGGGTTCGTTACGAAAACCGTCCAGCAACTCCTGCCCGGAGGCCAGATCCCCAACCACCGCCACACGCCGGGTGTTGTAACCATGATTCCGCAGCCAGCCCGCGCCGAAGCGGATCACGCCCCGGCAGATAATCAACCCCGAGCTGCTTAACAGATACCAGGCGAAATAGAGGGCAAAGGTGTTATTGATATCGTTGCTGAAAGCCAGTAATCCGGCGCTGAAGACAAAACTCAGGGTCCAGTTTTGCAGCAGCAGAACCAGCTCGGTCATAAAACGCACACCGCGCCAGGATCGATAAAAATCGGTCATGCCGCCAATCATCTGAAACACAACCAGGGTTATCAGCGCCATCAGCAGATGCTGATAGAAAAACGGCAACGCAGTAAGTCTGCAGACCACCCATAGCCCACCGAACATAATGGTGATGTCTGAGAATCGTTGCACGATAGAGATTAACGATGCATTCGTTCTGGCCCGGTCGCTCTTTTTTAGATTTGTCATCGTCGTACCTGTAGATAAGTTTTGCCCCTCACCCGACCTCTCCTCAGTGCGGAAAACGTCAGGATGAGGGGAGAAACAGGGGTTACTGATTTAACAGCGCAAGAATGTCCTGTGTTCGCGCCTCCATCAGCGCCACGTTGCCACGGGATTCCACATTCAGGCGGACCACGGGCTCGGTGTTGGAGGAGCGCAAATTAAAACGCCAGTCAGGGAAGGTCATGCTTATCCCGTCGGTGCGATCGACACTCAGGGCCACCGGGTGAAAATGCTGTTCAACCCGGGCAATCGCCTCTGCCGGTTGCACCAGCGTGCGGTTGATTTCGCCGCTCGCCGGGAAAGCCATCATCCGGTCCTGAACCAGTTCAGCCAGCGTTTTTCCTTGCAGACAAAGCAGTTCAGCCACCAGCAGCCAGGGGATCATGCCGCTGTCGCAGTAAGCGAAATCGCGGAAGTAGTGGTGAGCGCTCATCTCGCCGCCGTAAATGGCATCTTCCTGGCGCATACGTTCTTTAATAAAGGCATGCCCGGTTTTCGACATCACCGGCTTCCCGCCTGCGGCCTCAACCATATCGACCGTGTTCCAGGAAAGACGCGGGTCATGAATGATTTTCGCCCCGGGATTTTTCTCCAGAAATGCCTGCGCCAGCAGACCAACGATGTAATAGCCTTCAATAAACTGGCCGCCGCCGTCGAAGAAGAAACAGCGGTCAAAGTCACCGTCAAAGGCGATCCCCAGTGAGGCACGATGCTGGATCACCGCGTTACGGGTGTCATCACGACACTCAGGCAGCAGCGGATTAGGAATACCATTAGGGAAGTTACCGTCCGGCGTGTTGTGCACCTTTATAAAGGTCACCGGAACGTTACGGGATTTAAAGCGTGCTTCCAGCGCATCAATCACCGGGCCTGCGGCGCCATTACCGGAATTGATAACCAGCCGCAGCGGGGTGAAGTTCGACAGATCCACATAGCCAAGGAGATGGTCGATATAGGCATCACGCAGGTCGATTTTTTGATAGCTGCCGCGCTGCTCTGCATCAACCGGCGGGAAGGCGTTCTCCTCCGCCAGACGCTGGACATCACGCAACCCGGTATCGCCGCTGATGGGACGGGCGCCTTTGCGCACCAGCTTCATCCCGTTGTAATCCATTGGATTATGGCTGGCGGTCACTTCGATCCCGCCGTCAACCCCGAGGTGGAAAGTGGCAAAGTAAATCTCTTCCGTGCCCGACAGGCCAATATCCAGCACATCAACCCCGGCGTCCTGTAACCCTTTGGCCAGCGCCAGTTTCAGGGGTTCACTGGTCAGGCGCACATCGCCGCCGAGCACGATGGTTTTCGGTTTTAAATACTCGCCGTAAGCACGCCCGATACGCCAGGCAATATCCTCATTGAGTTCGGATCCCAGCTTGCCGCGAATATCGTAAGCTTTAAAACAGGTTAATTTTTCCATCATTACCTCGTTTTCAGGCAACAGTCAGCCCGCTCCGCTACGGAGAAATAATCACAAAAATTAAATTGTTATATCCATCAGACTTCGCGTTGCAGGAAGGCAGCGACTGTGCGAATCCCCAGGAGCTTAGTCAACTAAGTGACTGGGGTGAACAAAGGCGCTAACACACCTGCGGCGTGAAAGATGGTGGATAGAATCAGATGCGGCCATACCGGTCTTCAAAGCGCACGATATCGTCCTCTTCAAGGTACGAACCGGAACGCACTTCAATCAGATCGAGAGGAATTTTCCCCGGGTTTTCCAGGCAGTGCCGCGCGCCAAGCGGAATATAGACCGACTCATTTTCGCTCAGCAGTTTGATATCGTCGTTAATAGTCACTTTCGCCGTCCCGGCCACCACCACCCAGTGTTCAGCCCGGTGATGGTGCATCTGCACCGACAGCCCCTCGCCCGGTTTGACGGTAATGCGTTTTACCTGGTAGCGATCGCCTGCGTCGATGGAGTCATATTTGCCCCACGGACGATAAACTTCCCGGTGAATATGGTGTTCGTGGCGCCCCTCGGCCTTGATCTGCTCCACGACCTTTTTGACATCCTGAACGTGGTTGCGATCGGCAATCAGCACCGCATCTTTGGTCTGCACGACGACCAGATCTTTCACGCCGACGGTGGTCACCAGCCCGGACTCCGCATAGACGAAGCTGTTTTCCGTTTCATGGCTGATAACGTCGCCGTGATGGACGTTTCCCTCCGGCGTGTGGGCACTGATTTCCCAGAGCGAAGACCAGGATCCAACATCGCTCCAGCCGGCATCCATCGGCACGACCACCGCATCCGCCGTTTTTTCCATCACCGCATAGTCAATGGATTCGTCCGGGCAGGCCAGAAAGGGTTCTTCGGCAACACGGATAAAATCGAGATCCGGGTCGGTCACGTTCATCGCCTGTTCGCAGGCGCTGTAAATATCCGGGCGATATTTCTTCAGTTCTTCCAGATAACGTCCGGCACGGAACAGAAACATACCGCTGTTCCAGTAGTATTCACCGCTTGCGACGTACGCCTGCGCGGTTTCCAGATTGGGCTTTTCGACAAACTGTGCGACATCAAACGCCACCGCATCCTGTTTGCCCTGCGCAACCTCACCGCGGCGAATGTAGCCGTAGCCTGTCTCCGGCATATCCGGCACGATACCGAAGGTCACCAGTTTGCCCTTTTCTGCCCAGGGAATGGCCTGACGCACCGAGGTTCGAAACGCCTCCTCATCGGCGATCACGTGATCTGCCGCCAGCACCAGCATCAACGGATCGGCTTTCGGGTTGTGGCGTTTTACCGCCATCGCCGCCAGAGCGATTGCCGGTGCGGTATTACGCCCGGCAGGCTCCAGAATGATGTTCTCCGTCAACTTGTTAAGCTGGCGCAGCTGTTCTGCAACGATAAACCGGTGCTGCTCATTACAAATGACCACCGGGCTTTCGCACTCCACCCCGTCGAGGCGACAGACGGTGGTTTGCAGCATGGTCTGTTCACCTTTCAGGCACAGGAACTGTTTTGGGTAAAGCACACGGGACAGAGGCCACAGACGGCTGCCAGAGCCTCCGGCCATCACGACCGGGTACAATTGTGTTTGACTCATGATTTATCCCCATTCCCTTCGTAATTGAGGTCGGAATTATGTGAAGACGCCGTATGCGTCTCCCCGGCCTGCGGATCACAACGGGAAATATCCGCCATAAACTGGGTTAACACGCTCTCTTTCTCGAGCGCACTTTCGGCATATTCACGTGCCACCGTGTTGGTATGAGGCATCAGTAATGCCTGCTCAATACCGCTTGTCAGCGCCGCAACGGACTCAGGTTCGACGCAAACGGCAATGCCTGGCCATGTTGCGCACAGCTCGCCTAACTCGGTATTCGCCTCGGCGGTAATGACCGCATTTCCTCCCACCGCCAGAATATTGGTCAGCTTGGAAGGCAGCACCGCATCCGCCGCGCCGCGTTTTTGAATTACCAGATGGCAATCGGCCATCTTCAGCAAAGCAGGCAGCGCGTCATAAGGTTGCAGCGGGAAAAATTTGACGTTATCCAGCCCGTTCTCTTGCGCCAGTTTTTCCAGCCGGGCCTTACCGCCACCCTGGCCGACTATCACAAATAACCACGGCTGTTCACGCAGTGTGGTTGCCGCCGCTATAACGTTTTCCAGCCCCTGCTTCTCGCCGATGTTGCCGGAATAAAGAATGATTTTTTTGTCATCCGGCAGATCAAGCTGGCGCTTTAATTGCGTCACGCGCTGCCCGTCAACATCGCGAAAGCGGGCCACTTCAGACCAGTTAGGGAAGAAAATCACCCGCTCAGGGGCAACCCCTTTCTCCCGGGCTTTATTCATCATCGAGCGGGAAATGGTGGAGACATTGTCAACGTTAAGCAGACCACTACGCTCGAAAGCCATGGCGCACTTAGCCACCCTGCCGCCCTTACCCTTGCCTGCCATCCCTAAGCCAAGCATGGCGTCCACTTCATAATCCTGAATGTGCAGCAAGGTTCGCGCTCCGGTCAGTTTCCCCAGAAGACGCATGCCCGGCGTGCAGAACAGCGTCGGCACGACGCCGATAATCCGGTCTGGTTTCCAGCTACGCTGGGCCATCAGCGGGAAAAAGCTGCTGATGGCAAAACTGGTCAGATGGATCAGGCGCTTTAAGGTCGACGGCTGTTTCGGCACATACAGAGGACAACGCCACACCGTCGCCGCCCCCGTTTCACGGCGGTAGCGCCAGCGGGACCAGGGTTTGACCACCTCCCACTCAGGGTAATAAGGCGGTGCGGTGATCACCCGCACCTCATGTCCCTGGCGGGCCATCCACTCCACCATCTCGCCGGTGTATTTGCCGATACCGGTTAACTCCGGCGCATAATTGATACCGTAAATCAGGATTTTCATAAGCCCGGTACTCCCGGTGCCTGCAGGAAGTAGGCACGACTGTTGTCATGCACCAGCGGGTCGGCAACCAGCACCTCCGGCGTCAGCCAGCGGTAATCATCATGCTGATCCTGGGGCAGCAGTAGCGTCTCCTGGCTCAGCCGCAGGCGAAAACCCAGCACGATGTAGTGGGTGGTAAAGTCGCTACCCGAAAAGTTATCGTCATAGAAGTGTTGCCAGACACCATAGAACTCCCCTGCCGACATCGGCAGACGTACTCCCAGCTCGGCAAGCGTCAGGCGCTCAAACGCGACCGCCAGTGGCTCATCCTTCAGCACCCGCCCGCCGGGTACAAACCAGTATCCCTGAGCCGGGCGATTGGTCCGCTTGCCGAGCAGGTACTCCCCTTGTGCGTTCTCCACAATAAGATCGATGGAGATAAGCGGGGTTGAACGCACGACAGTGGCAAAATCTTCCGGACGTAAAAACATGCTTACCCCCGGAACCGCTGTTGGTTTTCAAGGAACCACTGGTAAGTGCTGGCCAGTCCCTGCTCCAGCGAAATTTCGTGATACCAGCCAAGCTGGTGCAGGCGTTTCACATCCAGCAGTTTACGCGGTGTGCCATCGGGCTTAGTGGCGTCAAACACCACGCGTCCTTTGTAGCCCACCACCTGGGCAAGGGTCTGCGCCAGTTCGCGGATGGTGCAATCCACTCCGGTGCCAACGTTAATGTGCGACAACATCGGCTCGGTGTTTTCCTGCCAGACGCTGGCGTCGAGCTCCATCACATGGATACTGGCGGCAGCCATGTCATCAACGTGCAAAAACTCACGCATTGGCGTGCCGCTGCCCCAGACCACCACATCCGGCGCATTGCCGAGCGTCGCCTCATGGAAACGGCGCAGCAGCGCCGGGATCACATGGGAATTGCTCGGATGGAAGTTGTCATGTGGCCCGTACAGGTTAGTGGGCATGACCGAGCGGTAATCCCGGCCATACTGACGGTTGTAGGACTCACACAGCTTAATGCCGGCAATTTTAGCAATGGCATAAGGCTCATTGGTGGCTTCAAGCGTGCCCTGTAGCAGCTCGCTCTCGGCAATCGGCTGCTGGGCCATTTTCGGGTAGATACAGGAGGAGCCGAGGAACAGCAGCTTATTCACGTTGTGCGTATGCGCCGCGTGAATGATGTTGCTCTCGATCATCATGTTCTGGTAGATAAAATCGGCCGGGAACGTATTGTTCGCGACAATGCCGCCGACTTTCGCCGCCGCGAGATACACCTGGTCTATCCGCTCGCTGGCGAAAAATGCATTCACCGCCGCAGGATCAAGCAGATCCAGACTGTCGCGGCTGCGCAGCACCAGCTCCACGTCCGCACGTTGCTCAAGCTGGCGAACGATGGCCGATCCGACCATCCCGCGATGGCCGGCAACAAAAATACGTTGTTTCGTCATGCTCAGGACTCCAGCGCGATGGCAACCTCATAA
Organism: Phytobacter sp. V91; assembly: GCF_965644225.1. Classification (NCBI taxonomy): domain Bacteria; kingdom Pseudomonadati; phylum Pseudomonadota; class Gammaproteobacteria; order Enterobacterales; family Enterobacteriaceae; genus Phytobacter; species Phytobacter sp. V91. Next base: position 30,070 of record NZ_CBFFRJ010000027.1, read on the forward strand.
CCATGGGCTCTCAGCAACGAGTGTTTTTTCGCCGCTTCGAGATCTTTGGCAACCATTTCGGAGACCATCTCCTGGAGGGTAATTTCTGGCTTCCAGCCCAGTTTCTCGTGTGCTTTGGTCGGATCGCCGAGCAGGGTTTCCACTTCCGCCGGACGGAAGTAACGCGGGTCAACGGCAATGATTACATCGCCAGGTTTCACGCCAGGCGCGTCATGACCGGTTACTGAGACCACAATGCCCTTCTCTTCCACGCCTTTGCCTTCAAAGCGCAGCTTAATGCCCAGCTGTGCCGCCGCCATTTCCACGAACTGACGCACGGAGTACTGCACGCCTGTCGCTATCACGAAATCTTCCGGTTTTTCCTGTTGCAGCATCATCCACTGCATTTTCACGTAGTCTTTGGCATGGCCCCAGTCACGCAGAGAATCCATGTTGCCAAGGTAGAGGCAGGACTCCAGGCCCTGAGCAATATTGGCAATCGCACGGGTGATTTTGCGGGTCACAAAGGTTTCACCCCGGCGCGGGGACTCGTGGTTGAAGAGGATGCCATTACAGGCAAAAATGCCGTAAGACTCACGGTAGTTAACGGTAATCCAGTAAGCGTACAGCTTGGCAACCGCATACGGAGAGCGCGGGTAGAACGGCGTGGTCTCTTTCTGCGGAATTTCCTGCACCAGACCGTACAGCTCTGAGGTGGAAGCCTGGTAGAAACGGGTTTTCTTCTCAAGGCCGAGGAAGCGAATGGCCTCCAGCAGACGCAGCGTCCCCATCCCATCAACGTCGGCGGTGTATTCCGGGGACTCGAAGGAGACCGCCACGTGGCTCATCGCCCCGAGGTTGTACACTTCATCCGGTTGTACTTCCTGCAAAATACGGGTCAGGTTGGAGGAGTCCGTCAGATCGCCATAGTGCAGATGAAATTTTGGGTTACTGGTGTGCGGATCCTGATAAATATGATCCACACGCTCGGTGTTGAATGAAGAGGCGCGACGTTTGATGCCATGAACCTCGTAACCCTTTTCCAGCAGCAGTTCCGCCAGATAAGAACCATCCTGTCCGGTTACACCGGTGATGAGAGCGACTTTAGACATTTTTATTACCTCTTAAATGATCATTTTTCAACGCGTTCACGCGTAACCACTGCGGGGTTGCCACGGCAAATCACGTTTGCCGCAAGCGGTTTAAACACACTGCTGCGCGCACCGACCACGGTTCCGTCGCCGATCTGCACGCCCGGGGCGACAAACACATCCGTCGCCAGCCAGCATTTCTCACCAATCACGATAGGTTTGGCGTAAATATCAAAATTGGCGCTCAAATAATCGTGACTGCCGGTACACAAATAACACTTCTGCGAAATCACTGAATTTGCACCAATTGAGATATCGCCTAATGTGTATAACACCGCGTCATCACCTACCCAGCTATAATCGCCAAGGGTTAATTTCCACGGATAGGTAATTTTTACTGACGGACGAATGACTACGTTTTTTCCGATTTTTGCACCGAATAAACGCAGTAAAAATGCCCGCCAGCGATACATCACTTGTGGCGACCAGGCAAATAATGTTGCCTGGACAGCCCACCACAACTGAACCTTAATAGCGTTGCCCCCCCGAAAGCCTTTCGGCACGGAGAATCCTTGTAACTCTTGCATTGGTTATCCTTATATCAGCGCACTATATATTGCTATAACCAGAGTTGGTTATAATCAGGCTTTGTTATATAAGGCCTTGGCTTTTCCGGTTGTACGCAACCGCAACAGATAGGACAATTGAGCCCAAAAACCTGGCACACGCAATATTTTCCGTTGGACGTTGCGGGCATCCTGACATAATTCAAGATTATTTGAGGTTGACACGCCACCCATAGAAAATTCGGATATCAGGCCCGTCAGACGCTTAAAGGTGAAACCACCTTTGAACATGCGGGCAGCAAGTGCATAATCGGAAGAAACTTTATATTGCAGATCGTAGGGATAGGTTTTCAATCCACTCATTGGAAAGAATATTGCCTGATGACTGGCGGGCAAGCTGTGGTAAATATACCAGCCATGTTTGGCACCGCGCCGAATTTTTGTGCCATCACCAAAATCTAATAATGCATCGGCAATATACATCGCATTATCACGCATCCGGGCCAGCTGACTGACGACGTTAACGCTGTCTTCATGGAGAATATCGCCGGAATTAAGGAACAGGGCGAAGCGGCCGTTAGCCATATCAATCCCTTTATTCATCGCATCGTAGATCCCTTTATCCTTCTCGCTGACATAGCGTAAGTGGTACTGTCCATTGAGGTTTTCGAGAAACTCCGCACTTCCGTCCATCGATCCGCCGTCAACGACAATCCACTCAAAGGTGATATCCTGAGCTTCGGCCAGATGCGCCAGCGAGGCCCAGGTTTTCACAATGCCTTCGTAATTTCGAAACGCAACGGTAATAATACTTAGCAGCATGTGACGCACCTCATCAGGAATCCGTTATATTCAGCGCCTTGCGCAGAATAAATGGACAAACAATTAAAAAAGCGTATTCCGGACTAAAAATCGACCCCGTAAAAAACAATGACATGGGAGTAAACAGATAAAGCTGAACACGATAATTCTGATTATCACCGAAGGCGTTCAACATCATCTTTGCGACTTTGGCCAGATACCACGCGGTCAATATTACAGCGAACCACGAAAAATAAATAATTAACAGATACAGGCCATTGTCTATTGTTTTACCGACGTCTGCACCGTTAAAGATTCCGAATGATGCAACATATTCGTAAAGGGAACCAAATCTTACGACACCATCGATATTGGTCAGTGAATATCCCACCATAACCAACGGACCAATGATGCGATAATAAGAGGATGAGCCTTCAGTTCCTAAATCGCCAAGACGTTCTGCAATATAAGGAAAAGCAAACACAACCCCGACAATGAATACGGCCAAAGAAATAATGGCAAGGGGTAATTTCTTGCTAATCGCTTCTTTGTTCAGATACTGGAAGGCCCACTCCAGTAAATAAAACAGGATAAATGTCATTACCCCTGAAAACGATCCGGAAAGAACTATCCCTGCCAAAATCATAGCATCTGTCTTTGGCGTTTTGATACCAAACTGTTTGATGCTGAGCCAAATTGAGATTAACGCCAGAGCGAAGAAGGCCGGTTCGAAATAAAGTGCAGTGGTTCGCTTGCCGCCAAATTTGATAAAATTCAGCACGTAACTGTTACTGTAAATCAGATATTTCGAAATCATCTCCATCAGGCTACTTCCGCCGCTGAGGATAATTTGCGCCATTTCCGCGGCCGCCAGGGTGACAATAAGCCCCACAACCAGCCAGAAAAAGCGCAGTATCTTGCGGTGGTTATGCGCAGAGATGGTCTTAAAACGAATACTCCAGACCATGCCGATAATAATGACGATATAGACAAACAGCATGGTGGACGTGACGTACTTACCGGCATTTAACGACTGACCAAACAGATAGTTGAAGACCGTTAACGCCGCCCCTGCCCCCAGTGCAATCATCAACTTTTTCAGGTTGATCCTGTCGACATATAACAGGAGCAGCAGGGGTAAAAATGTCACTATGGTTATCGGGAAGCTCTCGCCAAGCTGTAGAAGCTTCACGTTCACCAGCAAATAGATGAGCGGCAGCAAAAGATAGCTACAGACCCTGATAGAACGAGACATATTCCTCCAGCATCTGTTGCCCACTGTAAGCAATGCGGCTGCGGGCGCTGAACGCCTGAAGCGAAGTGGCGAATACCGCTTGGGCGATCTCCGCTTTGTGCTGTTGCACCAGGGGGAGTACTTCCTCTTCGCTAAAGGTTTTGCCGCCAGACTTATCCAGCACCTCGCGCGCGGCATCGCTATGGGTGGCAATAACCGGCACCCCAATCGACAGTGCTTCGCACAATATTAGCGGGTAGTTATCCACCCTTGAAGTAAACAACAGCGCATCCATCTGATTCAGTTCACTCATTAATTTGCGCTTATCAGTCAAAAAACCGTGGTTAACCACATTCGAACCTTCAAAGGGCGAAAATTTGCCAAAGGTGTGTAGCTCAACCTTTTCGCCCAGCGCCATCACGTCGCGCACCAGCTTCTGATTGGTTTTACCGTCGTAGCGCAGATCATGGGCCACCACCGCAATTTTTGGCCGTCCCGCAGTGACGGTCACCGGCGCCAGCTCTGCCAGAATCGCTTCCGTGGCCACATCGATGCCGTTATTGATAATCCGGCAGCGTCCCGCGCCGTACAGGCTGTTAAAGGCGTCGGCCACATGCTGGCTCGGAGAGATAAACTGGCAGCCCAGCGCCATCATTTCGCTAAACAGGTGGCGTTTCTCCCCGACCAGATGATGGGCCCGGTCGACTTTCACCGGCGGGTAGTTAGCCAGCGTCGGGCACTTCTGGCAGCCCTGCTTCCAGCCGTCGCAGCCATCGGTAAAGGCGCAGCGCCCGGTTACGCTCCAGTGATCGTGCAGGGTCCAGATAAAGGTGACATCCGGCTTATGGGCTTTCAGTTTCTGGCAAAAAGCCACCACATCGGCAAGATTCAGCCAGTAGCTGTGCATCACATGAAAATGCAGTACCACCGGGCCGGAGATCCGGCTGACGGTACGATAGAGATTATTGAGATTGCCAAAAACATCGCGGTTGAACAGGCGAAACAGCGCCAGATTGGCAATCGACGTCAGACGTGGCGTCTGTTTAATCACCTCAGGGTAAGCATCATGACTGACGCTCTTCTTGCCGCCTTTGCCGTAGCCATACACAAAGCGTGAATGCAGGCCCTGCTGCAATGCCCGCTGGTGCAAATCCAGCGCCACGCCCGCCGCGCCGCCTTCAGCGAGGCGAACGTTAAATTGTAAAATGTTCATGTTCTCACCTTCACGCGCGCTTTTTCACCCACCACCAGCGCATTGTCCGGTACGCTGTCGAGCACCACGCTCCCCGCGCCGATGACCACGTTATTGCCGATGGCGATATCGCCCAACAGCACGACGCTTGCGCCCAGTTCAACATTGTTGCCAATCACCGGACAGGCCAGGTTGCCTGCGCCCCGGTTACCGATGGTGACACTGTGGCGAATAGTGAAGTCATCCCCGGCGACAACATGCTTGTTAATGACCACCGCATAACCATGGTGGATGGTAAAACGCCGCCCGATGGTCGCCGCCGCCTGGATTTCGTAGCCGAACAGACATTCCGTCATAAAGCGGTAGATCAGCAGCAGCGGAGCGGCCCATAAATTATTGAGCACGTTTTTTTTGCGCCATACCGAGCAGAAATGAGCGATGCGATAAGCGGCGACCATACAGCACGGGCGCAGGCTCCATTGGTTGGCGCGAAAATCCTCCAGACGCATCATTTCCCCCGCAGGCCATCGGCCAGACGTTTGCCGTTACGCACGGATAAAAGGGTGAGCAAGGTACGCCAGTTCATCCGCTTATTGCGGATCTGATAGAGCGTAAACAGCTGGTATTTTTTGCTGGCCCGGTCAAATTTGGCTTTATGTTTGCGGTAGAAATGGAAGTAGCCGGAAAACTTTTTCGGCGACGAGGTGATCTGCATTTCACCGTGGTTAATGTGCAGGATTTGCGTCGCTTTCTCGATTTTCCACGGCTCACCATACTGCTCCACCATGCGCAGGAAAATGTCGTAGTCCTGCGCGGCTTTCAGTTGGGTATCAAACAGGCTCTCTTTAAAGCGCCAGGACCAGCTGAACACCTGGTTGCCCACAATGTTGCGTTTCCAGAACAGCTTGCGGGAAAACGGCGATTTCGGGTACAGCGGCAGGCTGGCAGGCTGCGAGTAGACCTCACCCTGGCAGACATAATCATTGGCATACAGAAAGGCACGGTTTTTCAGTTGATGACTTTCGGCAAGAAACACGGACAGGCGATCGGGCGTCCACTCGTCATCGTCATCAATACCGGTAATAAATTGTCCCGTTGACTGCATGATGGCCTGGTTACGCACCGCGCATGCCCCGGAATTAAACGCATTGCGGGTGTAGCGTACGCGCGGGTCGTGCAGATCGCTGACGAACTGCTGTAGCTGCTCAAAGGTGGTTGAACAGTCATCGACAATGATCATCTCCCAGTGGTCATAATCCTGGCGCAGCACCGATTTAATCGCCCGGATAGCCAGCTGTTGACGGTTCCACGTCGGCATGTAAATCGAGATTAATGGACGTTCTGTGGTCATTTTTTTCCCCGACTAATTGAAGTATGGCGCTGATATCGCCCCTCACCCTAATCCTCTCCCCCGAGGGGAGAGGGAACCATCCGTGCCGGTGGGGCAACATCGCTTAATTACTTACTGTCCGACTTGTATTCGTACTCGTAATATCCGTAGTCCTGATAACCGGTGGCGCGGCGGAAAATAGAGTTAAGAATGACGCCTTTGACCTGGATACCGTTTTGCGCGAAGCGGCTGAGGCTGGTTTGCACCTCTTTCACCGTGTTAACCGCATAGCGCGCCACCATCAGCGTGGTGCCCGCATGGCGACCCACAATCGCCGCGTCCGTAACGGCCAGAATCGGTGGGGTATCTATCAGTACCAGATCATAATTTTTGCTTGCCCACGCCAGCAGCTGCGTGAAGCGTTCACTCATCAGCAATTCCGAGGGGTTTGGCGGCACCTGACCACGCGGCACCAGATCTAAATGGGCGACAGACGTGGGTTTGGCGCAGCGTTCAATATCCCCTTTGCCCACCAGGATCTCTGACAGACCGTTGGTATTGTCAGTCCCGAGCAGTTCGTGGCTGTAGCCTTTGCGCATATCGCAGTCGATCATCAGAACACGTTTACTGGTCTGGCTGAAAACTGCCGCGAGGTTGGCGCAGACAAAGGTCTTACCGATAGACGGGCTGACCCCGGTCATCATCAACACATTGTTGTTGGCCTGCATCATGGCAAAGTGCAGGCTGGTACGCAGGCTGCGTACCGCCTCAATCGCCAGATCCGCAGGGTTGCCCACCGCCAGCAGCTGACTCTGCTTGTAACGCTTAACCCCTTTGATGGTTTTGACGCTGTCACGGGCTTTTTGCCATTCAGAGAGCGGGATGCTGGCGTAGACGCTGATCCCCTGCTCTTCCAGCACCTGCGGGCTTTCAATGCCACGGTTAAACAGCGAGCGCAGCAGCACGACCACCACCGACAGGATCAGACCGAGGATGATCCCGCCCAGCACAATCAGCGCCTTTTTCGGTTTCAGTACCCCTGGCTGAGTAATGGCTGAATCGACAATACGCACGTCGCCAACGGTACTGGCTTCAGTTATCCGCAGTTCCTGTTGTTTATTGAGCAGTTGCATATAGACCTGCTGACCCGACTCGACGTCACGCGTCAGGCGCACAATCTCCTGCTGCGTTTTTGGCATGGCCGTGACGCGGTTGTTCAGCTTGGTTTTCTCATCTTCCAGCGCCTGACGTTTTTCCAGCAGCGTGCGGTACGCCGGGTGCGCTTTGGTGAAGAGCTTGGAGATTTCGGCTTCTTTAAAGGTCAGTTCGTTGAGCTGGGCATCGATGTTAACCATCGAATCCAGCACCGCTTTGGCTTCCTGGGGTAAATCAACAGAGTCCTTTTCCTGGCGGTAGGTGTTGAGTTTATTTTCAGCAATGTCCAGTTTGCCGCGAACCTCTGGCAGCTGTTTGTCCAGGAAGGCCAGGCTTTTCGCCGCCTCTTCTGATTTACGCTGAATATTCTGTTCAAGGTAGTTTTTGGTGATGCTGTTTAGAATCGCGCTGATCTGTTCGCGATCTTCACCGGTATAACTCATGCTGAGCACACCCGTGTCCTTACCGTTTTCTGTCACGCTAAGGTTATTTTGCAGGTTGTTGATCATGCCAAGCGTCGAAAATTTGCTGACCGTGAACTCACTGTCCGTTCCCGCTGCAATGGCACTGACCTCAATGCTCAACCCGTCTTTCGACAGCCTCTGTCCTACCTCGCCCCGCGCGCTGAAACCACCATCGCTGGTGAGCTGATACTGCCTCGCGCCCAGTACGGTGAGGGTGAAAACCTGTTCCAGCATCGCTTTGGGAACCACGAAATGAGTCACCTTGACGGTCTCATTTTGTCGCCCCATCAGGCGATCCCAGCCGGAGCCAAACACCGGGAAGGTGTTTTTGCTCACCGCGATATCCAGATTGAGATCCTCGACCGTTTTGCCCAGCACCATACGTGACTGGATCAGTTGAATTTCAGCATCAGAGGCGGGCGGTTTGTTGGACAGCGCGCTGTTGAGATTTTGTACCAGTGAGCTCCCGCTATCCTGCTCTATCTGCACCAGCGCATCAGCGCTGTAAATCGGCGTGGCAAACAGGCAATAGATGATGGCCGCGACGGCAAACAGTGAGGTGATGCCCAGTACCCACCAGCGGGCTTCGACAACCGTACCAATCAAGCGGCCAATATCTATCTCATCGCTGCCCGCCGCTGGAGCGGCAGAGTGGTGTGTTTTTTCGGTCATTGTTATCCCTGCTGTGCATTAAGGGCCTGCGCCCACTGGCGGGCAGACCGATCAATTAAGGTGTAAACGGCCTCGAAGGCATCACGGCTTTTGCGGTAAGGATCGGGAATTTCCCGCTCACCATCCCAGTGACCAAACAGCATCACTTTGCCGCGCATCTCTGGCGCGATTTCGCACAATGCGGCAATGTGCCGCTTCTCCATGACCAGGATCAGGTCGAAGTCCCGACACATCTTGCCGGAGATTTGCCGGGCGATATGTCCCTCAAGGGAAAGCGCGTTTTGCAGCGCCACACTCGCGGCCTGCGCATCGGCGCTTTTGCCCACCAGCGCCCCTAATCCTGCGGAGGTTACCGTTAACGCCGGCTGATATTTTTGCAGCAGCCTTTCTGCCGTGGGGGAACGGCAAATGTTCCCCACGCACACCACCAGAATTTTGTTAAACATCGCGTATCACCAGGTATGAATGTCGCGTGCCGTGTCCGTCATATAGCGGACGCCACTGATGGTTGGCAGCAACTGATTGATGAGACGGTTCCAGCGGGCCACCGGAGCGGTCGTGACGTACACCACGTCATAAGGCTGGAGGTGGAATTCCGTTGCCATCACCAGAGAGGTGGCGTCGGACATATCAAGCTGATAGATGTTGGCAATCTTGCCTTTGGCGCTGCCCTCGCCCTTCAACGGACGGATCACAAAGATGCCGCTGGCGTTGGAGGTGGTCAGATCGATGCCTTCCGCGTTGCCCAGCGCTTCGGTGAGGGTCATGCCGCTGAAGTCCATTTTGAGGGTGCTCTGTTTTTTCACTTCCCCCATCACGAAGACTTTCAGATCGTCATTGCGCGGTACATACAGGATGTCGCCAGGATACAGCAGACGGTTCTGGCTCAAATCACCGTTCTGCATCAACGCCTGGAGTGAAATACGTTCCTCTTTGCCGTTATGGGTCAGCACCACATTGCGCCAGTCAGCAGCGTCGGTCAGGCCGCCGGCGGCATTGACGGCATCCAGCACCGTAAGCGGGACGTTGGTGATGGCCTGCTGGCCGGATTTGCTCACCTGACCGGAGACATAGGCTTTTTGCGAGCGGAATGCAGCGATGTTAACGTCCACCTGCGGGTCAGCGATGTACGTCGCTAAGCGGCTGGTAACATCACTACGGATTTCCGCCAGTGTTTTGCCCACCACATGGACGCGGCCAATGTAGGGATAAAACATGGTGCCATCGGGCTGGACCCAGTTGCCGGTATCGCTGGAGCTACGGTATTGACCGGCAGGCGTGGTGAGTTCGGGGTGGTCCCAGACGGTAACGCTCAGTACGTCGCCAGGCCCCACGCGGTACTCATAGTTGGATATTTCCTGGTCTAACGACATATTCGGTTGGGCGACATTGGGACGCGGACGTAATTGTTCAACCAGACGCGGGGTCAGTGGATAAACATTAACCATGCGGTCTAAATCAAAATCTGCATCCTGCTGTTTGATCACATCCTTTCCCATCGTAGACATATTGCTACCCGGCAGGACTGTGCAGCCACTCATCAAGGTCATAGACACCAATAATGGTATCAATTTCGTTTTGGATTTCATCATTGATTAATTATCACTTTTGCAGAGTAATTATCCTGTGTATTTAAATAAGCTCTTGAGTTTCTTCTCAATCAGAATGCAGTTAATTGAAACTAAAATTAACTGGTATCACTCCTAAAGTTTGCTTATTCAACCACATGCTATTGACAGAATAATCCAGACGTTTCGACACGCTGTCAGGCATGCTACCGCCCTTGGCTTTCAGCTACCAATCCACTGATTAAACAGTAAGTTATTAAATATGACTTGTTGCACGTTTAGTCTGCCCACACATTTCCCTGATGGCGACAGATCTGGCAGGTATAAGAATTAATGCTGATAAAGTGCATTTAAAATAACTTCAAATGTATATTAAAAACGTACTGGAGGAATTGTTGCAGCTATGCGAATTACAGGCAAGGTAACATCCTGCCATAACAGATTTTTAAGATTAATATTAAACTCAAATATTCATAATTTTAGGATTATCTCGATGTTGACAAATTCATTACTAACATTTACACCTGCGAAATATCTTAATTTTAATGTATGCTCTAAAAAATAATAATCTCACTTTTATTAAGGAGAAATGAATTTAAATATATTTCGCCACCGGGCATTTATAAGATAAATCGCAGACTACCATTGCAATTTAAGTCAGCTTTATCCATGATCATCCTGTGACAATTGTCATATAACATAAGGTGTTAAGCAAAAGATGGAATGGATTGCCGATCCTTCAATCTGGGCCGGGTTGTTCACACTTATCGTGATCGAACTGGTGCTCGGGATTGATAACCTGGTCTTTATTGCAATTCTTGCGGAGAAATTACCGCCTGCACTGCGCGATCGCGCCCGGGTAACCGGACTGGTACTGGCAATGGCGATGCGATTGCTGCTGCTGGCCTCTATATCCTGGCTGGTCACCCTGACGACCCCTCTCTTTTCGGTTCGCGACCTGAGCTTCAGCGCCCGGGATTTGATCATGCTGGTGGGGGGACTGTTTTTACTGTTTAAAGCCACCGTCGAGCTCAATGAGCGTCTGGAAGGGAAAGACAGCGATAACCCCACCCAACGACGCGGGGCAAAATTCTGGAGCGTGGTGGCCCAAATCGTCATCCTCGATGCTGTCTTCTCTCTCGATTCAGTCATTACCGCAGTGGGAATGGTCGACCACCTGGCGGTAATGATGGCTGCGGTTATCATCGCCATCTCGCTGATGCTGCTCGCCAGTAAAGCGTTAACACGCTTTGTTAATAATCATCCGACCATCGTTATTTTGTGTCTCAGCTTCCTGTTGATGATCGGCTTCAGCCTGATTGCCGACGGCTTCGGATTCCATATACCGAAGGGCTATCTGTACGCGGCCATCGGCTTCTCGGTGATGATCGAAGCGCTGAATCAGCTGGCTAATTTTAACCGTCGTCGCTTTTTGTCGGCCAATCAGACCCTGCGCCAGCGCACCACCGAAACCGTCATGCGTTTACTGAGCGGGAAAAAAGAGGATGCTGAGCTGGACGCGGACGCCTCCGCAATGCTTGCCGATCATGACGACAGTCAAATCTTCAACTCTCAGGAACGACGGATGATTGGCCGGGTGCTGAACCTGAACCAACGCACGGTCAGCAGCATCATGACCTCACGTCACGACATTGAGCACATCTTTCTTGATGCGCCGGAGGCCGAAATACGCGCGCTGCTGGAAAAAAATCAGCACACCCGTGTGGTCGTCACCGGGGGGAATGAAGAAGAAGATCTGCTCGGGGTGGTACATGTGATTGATCTGCTTACGCAGTCACTGCGTGGCGAACCACTGGATCTCAAAGTGCTTATCCGCCAGCCGCTGGTGTTCCCTGAAGGCCTGCCGCTGTTACAGGCTCTGGAACAGTTCCGCAGCGCCCGTACCCATTTTGCTTTTGTGGTGGATGAATTTGGTTCCGTAGAAGGGATTGTCACCTTAAGCGACGTGATGGAGACGATTGCAGGCAATCTGCCTAACGAGGTGGAAGAGCTGGACGCCCGCCATGACATTCAGAAAAACAGCGACGGCAGCTGGACGGCGAACGGCCATATGCCGCTGGAGGATCTGGTGCAGTATGTGCCGCTGCCGCTGGATGAGAAGCGCGAATATCACACCATTGCCGGGCTGCTGATGGAACATCTGCAGCGGATACCGCAGCAGGGAGAAGAAGTTCAGGTGGGAGATTATTTGCTTAAAACACTGGAAGTGGAAAGCCACCGGGTACAGAAAGTGCAGCTTATCGCGTTGCAGCAGGATGAACCGGAGTACGAAGTCTGAACAGACGCCGGGGGCAACCCCGGCGCTATCGCTTACAGCTTATCCAGCAGCTTTTTCACATCTTTGCCGTTCTGGGTGTCTTTATTGCGATCGGCCCAGGCATTGAGTCTGCGTTTCGCTTCATCCTGGAGATGTTTACGCAGGATCTGATCGACCTGAAGACTGTAGTTCAGCGACTGCCAGTCACCGTAAACCGTTAGCGGGATTGCGGTGTTTTTCAGGTACTCAACCAGTTTGCCCTCGCCCTTCCAGCCTTCCAGCACGCGTACCGTAAAGCGGGTATCGCACTGCTCTTTGACCAGATCCATTTCACCTTCGCCGGCAAGGCTTAGCAAGGGCGATGCGCCCTGTATATCCGTCATGGTCATCATGCCGTCTTCCAGCGTTAACTCGGTGCTAAAGCTATCAAGCCGGGTGGCATTGTCGTAGTTCTGTTGCACTTCAACATCGCTGCTGCGGGCGACCGCCTGCTGTATCAACTGCTGGAAGTTCAGCCCTTCCATGCGGCTGTCGGCGATGTCCACATGGGCAGTGCCCTGCCAGTTGCGGCGAAAATCATCCGCATCAATACGACCGCCCGAGAAATCCCCGGCCAGCGAGAGCTGGCCGGTCAGCGCGATAGGATAATCAAAGGCGGTAAGGATCGTGCCGATTTCCACGTTATTCAGCCGCGGTTTAAACCGGGCCAGCGGCCGATCGGTACGAACATCCAGGGTGCCGGGAAGCGAAATATCACCGGCCCCCATTTTCCCTTCGAGCGTCGTGATGCTGAGTAATCCGCCCTCATTGGTAAGCTGTCCCTGGACATCGGCAAACTGCATCCCGCGCCATTGGATTTTTTTGGCCGTCAGCACCAACTGAGCTGAAAAATCGCGCAGAGCAGTGTACTCAGGTATCACGGGATTACCGGCGATCACCGGGCGCGGTAAGCGGGGTTGCAGCTTCTGCCCCTGCTGCGCGCTGCTGGTGTTGGTCGCCGGGTTATCTTTAACGGTAAGCAGGTTATCCAGATTGAGGTTATCAAACTGTAAGTCGAGCGCCCACTGCGGCTTCCCGGCAAGCACCACGCTGCCTTTGCCGCTAAATGCACTGTCATTCGCCGTTAACTGCAGGTCATTTAACACAACCCGCTGGCGGTCACCCTGCCATTGCGCCGCAAGGCTGCCCTGGCCATTGATGCCCTGGGGAGGCACATCGCCGCCCTGTAGCTGCCAGTTGAGGGAACTTATCGCCGCACTGAGGTTATGCGGGTAATCGCTGGCATCGACTTTTGCGGTTAATGACAGGCTTAAATCGCGTTGATCGCGGTTGACGCGACCAGAGAAATTGAGCGTTGCCTGATGAAAAGCATCCTGATCCATTTGCAGACTGATGTCGCGCACCGTGACCTGCTCGTCATCCTGATGCTGGAACACCAGCACGCTGTCGGCCACCTGCAGACGGGCAATATCCCACGACCATCCGCGATCTTCCGCCACCTGCGGCAGCGTATTCTCTTTCGGCGCAACCGGCGCATCTTTTTGCGCTATCGCCCTGGATTGCGGCGTAAGCTGGATAATGGCCCCTTTAAGCATCACCTGCTTGACCTGCAACTGGTGAGAAAGCAAGGGTAACAGGCCGACATCAAGACGCATGTTGTCGGCTTTGACGATGGGTTGGGCTGCGCCCGGCGCGGTCAGTGTGACGCGCCCGGAGAGAATGCTGAGCTGAGGCCAGACATGCCAGCGCAAGGGGCCGTCAAGCTGTAGCTGATAGCCGCTGCGCGCCTCCACCTGGCGCACCATATAAGAACGAAAATCGTTAGGGTTGACCATTATGACCAACGCAGAGAGGCCGGCGACCAGCACGACCAGTAAAATCATCAGCGTCGTTAATACTCTTCTCATGGCAACCTCAGTGGTTTTGCATCACTCAGTCTTTATCAATACGACTGGCTACGGCACCTTGCTGATCGCGGTATTTCGCATCCTGGCGACGGTTATACGGACGCTCAGCCGGGCCAGAAAGCGGCTCAAAACTCAGGGCGCCGATTAACATACCAGGACGTAACGCCAGCGGCAGTTTGCCGGAATTATAGAACTCCAGCACGATACAGCCCGACCAGCCAGGATCGATTCGGTGCGCGGTCACATGGACCATCAGCCCCAGACGCGCCAGTGAGGAGCGACCGTCCAGCCAGCCCACCAGATCGGATGGCAGGGTGACTGACTCAAAGGTCACTGCCAGCGCCAGCTCTCCAGGATGAAGGAAAAAAGCCTCCCCATCGGCAAGCGCAATTTCATCGCTCATCACGCGTTCGAGGGCGGCGCTGACTTCATCTTTCGGCCCACTCAGGTCGATAAACGCCGCAGTGTGCCCACTAAATGTGCGAAATTTGTTGCCCAGACGAACATCCACGGTAGCGCCATTAATGCGCTCTACGGGCGGTCGCGGTTGAATCGACAAACGGCCCTGATCCAACCAGGCTTCAATATCTCGGTCGCACAGACGCATGGCACTTTCTCCTTTTGTGTATCACGCTCCGGCCAAAGCAGGAGCGTTGCAAATTAACTTAAGGGTACAGCCTAACATGTATTATTCAAAAAACTGGCTGATTTTGGCTTTCAGGATATCAATCGCGATGCGGTTTTTCCCCCCTCGCGGCACGATGATATCGGCATACTGTTTGGACGGTTCGATAAATTGCAGGAACATAGGCCGCACCGTTTTCTGGTATTGCGCCATCACCGAGTCCATGGAACGACCACGCTCATTCACATCACGCCTGATACGACGCATCAGGCAAATATCCAGCGGCGTATCGACAAAAATAGCGAAATTCATCTCTTCGCGCAGACGTGCGTCTGTCAGCAGCAGAATGCCTTCAAGAATGATCACTTTCTTGGGTTCAATATGAATGGTTTCCGGCGTGCGGGTATGTTCAACATAGCTGTACACCGGCAATTCAATTGCCTGACCGCTTTTGAGCATCTGTAAATGCTGGAACAACAGACTATGATCCATAGAACTCGGATGGTCATAGTTGGTTTTTACCCGCTCTTCCATCGACAGATGGCTTTGATCTTTGTAATAGCTGTCTTCCGGAATAACGCCGATCTGCTCATCACCGACCTGTTCGCGTAATTCGCGATAAAGCGTACTGGAAATAAGACTTTTACCTGAAGCCGATGCGCCGGCGATACCAATAATGACGCACTGATGTGACTTATCAGTCATAAATTTAGCGACCTGATTAACCTGGATGTAAAGGAAGGAGACGCCTTGGCGTCAAACGCGGCAATTATAGGGATTTCAGCGCCACGATACCAGTCGAACAGGCAGTGGATGTTATTAAAGCTAAAAGTTGCTCACCTTTGCTCTTTGCGGTGACTTTTCGCAAATTTTAACGGTTAAAATAACGCCGCTTACGTGGTTTTTTTTGCCGACTAAGTAGTAAGTATCCTCCGGCAGAGCCGGAGGCTTTAGGGTGAGCGCCTCAAAGGCGCCGACAAACCATGAGCCGCCCA
>NZ_CBFFRJ010000028.1:0-45397 GCF_965644225.1 Phytobacter sp. V91
ATCATACAGCTCAGCTAAGGTAAGGCTAATACAGATAAGGACTCCACTGAACCCCACCGATTAAATCGCACCTTCCATTACCAATATCGGTTTTGGGGTTATTCGTCTTGGCGCCATGATGTATTTCGTCACCTATTATTTAGGCAATGCCAGCTATTTTATGTGGATGCTCGGCGCTCATATTCTGGGTAAAGCAGCAGGCAGCGCGTTGGCCAAACGACTGACCCGAAACTTCAGCAAAGTGCAGATGTTTGGTTACTGCTCGGTGCTCGCCGGCGTTCTCAGTATCGCCCTCTTCTTCGCGCCAAAATCTATTTTCGTGCTGGTGCCGCTGACCTTTATCGTCTCAACGCTTTACCAGTCCACTACCACGCTGATGTGGGTGATGATGGCGGATGTTGCCGATTACGGTGAATGGCTACAGAAAAACGGATGGACGGGGTGATTTTCTCCACCTTCCTCGCGGTACTGAAACTCGGGATGGCTATCAGCGGCGCCATCGTCGGCTGGACGCTGAGCCTGAGCGGCTATGTCGCCAACGCCCCGGAACAGACGTCAACCGCAATGTACTGCATCGTCGCCCTGTTTACGGTGGTGCCTGGCCTGCTCTCTTTAGCGGCCTTTGCCACCCTGCGGTGGTACAAACTCGACGACAGCACCATGAAATCCATCAATCTTGCCCGTCACAGTCTCTCGTAAAAAGGACGTATTACTCATGAGCGAACTTATTCAACACCCCGACAGCATTGAATGGCGTTTTGAGCGTCAGATCCTGCGCATTGAGCCCTGGGGCGAAAACAGCCTGCGCGTGCGTGCCACCTGCTCGCCTGCATTTAGCGACAATCTGCATGCTTTGCTGGCGCCTGTTGCAAGCTCGCCGCAGATAAGCGCGCAACCGGAACAACTCAGGCTACGTAATGGCAATATTACCGCCGTGCTTAACCTTAAAGGCCAGCTGGCTTTTTACAATCAGCGCGGTGAGCTACTGCTGGAAGAGATGTGGCGTCAGCGTTCAACGGTTGGCATTGGCGCCAGCGAAAAGAGCCAGGACAAATATATCAGCGCCCTGAAACTCGATGGTCGTGAGTTTAAACCCCTGCCGGGCGGCAAATACCAGCTCAGCGTGCGCTTTGAATCCCGCGCCGATGAACGTATTTACGGCATGGGCCAGTACCAACAACCCTGGCTGGATCTTAAAGGCTGCGTGCTGGAGCTGGCGCAACGTAATTCACAGGCCAGCGTGCCCTTTATGCAGTCAAGCCTCGGTTACGGCCTGCTGTGGAACAACCCGGCGATTGGCGAAGCCAGCTTTGCCAAAAATCATACCCAGTGGCAGGCGAAAGTGACGCAGGAAATGGACTACTGGATAACCGCGGCTGACAGCATCCAGGCCATTACACGCCAGTATGCCAGAGCCACTGGAACACCGCCGCCCGCTCCCGCCTTTACCAGCGGTTTATGGCAGTGCAAGTTACGCTACCGCAGCCAACAGGAAGTGCTGGAGGTGGCCCGTGAATACCGTCGTCGCCATCTGCCGCTCTCGGTCATGGTTATCGATTTCTTCCACTGGCCAAATCAGGGGACCTGGTGTTTCGATCCGGTTGACTGGCCGGATCCCAAAGCGATGGTCGCAGAGCTTAACGCCCTCGGTATTGAGCTGATGGTATCCGTCTGGCCAACGGTGGAAGCCCGCAGCCCATTGTTCCCGGTAATGAAAGCCAAAGGCTGGTTAGTCACCAGTGAGCGGGGCGTGCAGGTGAACCTCGATTTTATGGGCAATACCACGTTCTTTGACGCCACCCATCCGCAGGCCAGGGCATTTGTCTGGGAGACGGTAAAGAAAAACTATTACGATCTCGGAATCAAACTGTTCTGGCTCGACGAAGCAGAGCCGGAGTACCGCGCCTATGATTTCGACAACTATCGCTATCATGCCGGTCCGGTACTGGAGGTGGGAAACCAGTATCCCCGCGATTTTGCTCAGGGTTTTTATGAGGGACTTCGCGCCAGTGGCGAACAGGATATCGTCAATCTGGTACGCTGCTCCTGGGCAGGCAGCCAGCGTTTTGGCGTCCTGTCCTGGTCCGGCGATGTACACTCCTCATTCCATGCTTTCCGTAACCAGCTTGCGGCGGGCCTGAATATGGGGCTGGCAGGGATCCCCTGGTGGACTACCGACATAGGTGGTTTCCAGGGCGGCAACGTCAATGATCCGGCATTCCATGAGCTACTGATCCGCTGGTTCCAGTGGGCGGTATTCTGCCCGGTGCTGCGTATGCACGGTTATCGCGAGCCGCAGATCCAGCCGCCGGAAAGCTATCGCCATGGTATTCCTCAGTGCAACAGCGGGTCTGCGAACGAACTCTGGAGCTATGGCGAGGAGAATTACGCCATCATGCAGCACTGGCTTTCCGTGCGTGAGAAGCTGCGCCCGTATATTGATGCGTTGTTTGCGAACGCCCATCAGCACGGGGATCCGCTGATGCGTCCTTTGTTCTGGCACTATCCGCACGAAACTCAGAGCTGGCAGGTGGAAGATCAGTATCTGTTCGGCGACGATCTGCTGGTGGCCCCGGTGCTGCATGCCGGCGAGCGCGAGCGCGAAGTCTGGCTGCCGGGTAGCCATGTCTGGGTTGCGCTTAGCGGTGAACGTTATCAGGGGCAGCAACGCATTAAGGTTAGCGCCGGGCTGGAGACCATTCCGGTGTTCATCCGCGAAGGGAGTGAGCTGGTCGGTCTGTTAGTTAATGGCTAAGGCAATTGCCTGAATATAGATGTTTCGTTATAAAAAGCCTGCTTATCAATGCGCATCCGCGTAAAGTACTGTAAGCAGGCTTACTTTTTTGGCAAGGAACGAAACGCTCTCCATGTTCGATACAACTCTTTTTATCCTTCTTGGGCTGGTGGCGCTGAGCTTCTTTAGCCACAACACGACCGTTGCCGTCGCGGTGATGGTGTTGATCATCGTGCGCATCACCCCGCTTAACGCTTACTTCCCGTGGGTCGAAAAGCAGGGGCTGACCCTCGGTATCGTCATCCTGACCATTGGGGTGATGGCACCGATTGCCAGCGGCACATTACCCCCTTCCACGCTTATCAGCTCCTTTCTGAACTGGAAATCGCTGATTGCGATTGCGGTGGGGGTTTTTGTCTCCTGGCTGGGCGGCCGCGGCGTCACACTGATGAGCTCGCAGCCCTCGCTGGTGGCAGGGCTGCTGGTGGGGACAGTACTGGGTGTGGCCCTGTTCCGGGGCGTGCCGGTCGGGCCACTGATTGCGGCAGGTCTGGTGTCGCTGCTAATTGGTCGGCAGTAAATGCCGACGCTGCCAGCGTTTAACACCCAGCTCCAGTAAGCTACAGAGCAGATAGTAAACCAGCCCGGTGAAGATAAATAACGCCGCCGGGTAAACCTGTACCCGGTTATTCACCTGTCCGGCCACGGTGGTCAGCTCCGGCACATTGACGATAAACGCCAGCGACGTGTCCTTTAGCAGGGCAATCAGCAGGCCGATAAACGACGGGATGGCATTGCGCAGCGCCTGAGGTAACAAGATCAGGCGCAGAATATGCGCGCTGACAAATCCGCTACTGAGCGCCGCCTCATATTGCCCCTTCGGTAAGGCATTTAACGCCGCCAGCGTCGAATACATCACCGACGCCGAGGTAAACCACGCCAGCGCCAGAGTGACGGTTACCGCACCCGGTAAATCCGTACCTGTCAGCCAGGGCAGCAAAAACCACATCCAGAAGATGACAAAGATAAGCGGGATGCCGCGGATCAGTTCCGCCCAGACAAAAAGCACCCTGCGCGGCCAGCCCTGAAAGCGCCAGGCGCAGCAGGCCAGTATAACACCGCCGGGGAACGCCAGCGCCGCCGCCCCCAGGGTCATCAGCAGGGATAACAGCACGCCGCCGGGTTCGCCTTGCAGAGCACGCCCCAGCAGCAAATAGCTGAGGTTATCCGTAATGACCTTAATATTAGCTATCACGCGATGCCTCCTTTCGCGCCATGGCGCGCCACCCGCGAGGGAGATTAAACAGCAGGCTCATCACCAGCCCGAGCGCGAGATAAAGCACGCTACCGACGGTAAAAGCCTCCAGCGCGTGGGCATTAAAGCTCTCAATCTGGCGGGTCTGGTAAGTCAGCTCCGCAAAACCGATCCCGGTTGCCAGGGAGGAGAGCTTCATCAGATTGAGGTACTGTCCGACCACCGGCTGCCAGGCATTCTCCAGCCCCTGCGGCAGCAGCACCCAGCGGAATAACGCCAGCTCGCTGAACCCCTGCGATTTCGCCGCTTCGATTTGCCCACCAGGTACGGCATGCAGTCCGGCCTGGATCTCTTCCACCAGAAAAGCGGCGGTAAACAACCCTAACGCCCAGGCTGAGGAGAGAAACTCCGGCGTAAACCACCAGACGTCGCCGGGCAGAATACTGAAGCTATGTTCGTCATTCACGTACTGGCGAAATCCCTCTGGTAGCACATTCCAGGCAGCGAAATACCAGAACAGGATCTGCACCAATAGCGGCGTATTACGAAACAGCGAGACCCAGCCTGCCACCACGATTTTGCCCGCTCGCCTTCCGGCAAGACGCAACGCCAGCAGTACAATGGTCAGCAAGGTCGCAAGCAGTACCCCGACGACCGTCACCCAGATGGTGGTTAAAAAGCCCGAGACAAGCCATTGTGCTGGCTGCCCGCTGAACACTCCAGCCCAGTCCAGATGGATCCCCATTACAACTCCTTGCCATCCGCATGCAGCGGATTAAGGACTTTTTGCAGAAAACGTCTGGCGCGAGGGTGCTCAGGCGCGGTGAAAAACGCCTCTGGCGTAGCCTGTTCAAGGATTTCCCCCCCATCGATAAAGACCACCCGGTCAGCAATCTCACGGGCGAACTGCATTTCATGAGTCACCACAATCAACGTGATCCCGCTATGGGCCAGCGATTTCATCACCTGTAGCACTTCGCCAATCATTTCCGGATCCAGCGCTGAGGTTGGCTCATCAAACAGAATGATATGGGGCTCCGCCGCCAGTGTTCGGGCAATCGCCACGCGTTGCTGCTGACCGCCGGAGAGCTGCGCCGGATAGTGTCCGGCTTTGTCCTTCAGCCCTACCCGTTCCAGTAAACCCAGCGCAATCGCCTGGGCCTGCGCTGCCGATTTGCCATGAATGCGGGTTAAGGCCAGCGTGATATTCTCCAGCGCGCTCAGATGCGCATAAAGATTGAACTGCTGAAAGACGAACCCCACCTGGCGGCGTAAATTGCGCAGTTCACGGCCTTTAAGCTGACGGGTCGGTTTGCCATCGACCAGGATCTCGCCGTCGCTCAGCGTTTCCAGTTGGTTGATAAGGCGGATCAGCGTCGATTTACCGGATCCGGAGGGGCCGCACACGGCAACAACTTCACCCGCAGCAACCTGGAGGTTAACCTGGTTTAACACCCGGTTATTGCCATAGCTTTTGCTCGCCCCACGAAACTCCACCGTGCCTTTTTGCACGGGAAAAACCTCCGGGGCCTGCGCCGCGGAGGTTGAAATTAGACCTGCCAACATATTACTTCGCTTCTATTTTAAAGCTGCGCGGAGCCGGGGCTTTGGTTTGTGGACCAAACCAGACGTCGTAGATTTTTGCGGCTTCACCGTTTTGCTCAAGCTTAACCAGTTCTTCATTGACGGCAGTAAGCAGCGCCGTTTCGCCTTTAGTGACGCCCACGCCAATCTCTTCTTTTGAGAGCAGATCCGGCAGAATTTTGAACTTCGCTTTGTCAGGCGCTTCCGCCAGTAAACCAGCAAGGATGGTGCTGTCCTGAGTGATAGCCTGCACGTTGCCGTTACGTAACGCGGTGAGCGCCAGCGGGATATCGTCATACGCCAGCACGCGAGACTGCGGGAAACGCTGGTGCAGCGCCTGCTCGCCGGTAGTGCCTTTTACTGCGCCAATACGGGCTTTGCTGTAGCTGTCGAGTTTGTCCGAACCGCTGGCAGCTACAAGGAACTGCTGCCCGGTGACAAAGTACGGGGTGGAGAAATCAATCACCTGCGCACGTTCCGGGGTAATGGTGATATCCGCCACGATCAGATCCACTTTGCCGGATTGCAGCAACGGAATACGGTTCGCCGGGTTGGTCGCAATCAGCTCCAGCTTCACGCCAAGGCTTTTTGCCAGCGCTTTAGCAAAATCAACGTCATAACCAACAATTTCGTGGCTCTGCGGGTCAATTGCGCCAAACGGCGGGTTGGCATCAAAGGTGGCCACTTTCACCACGCCAGCCGCTTTGATATCGGCCAGTTTGTCAGCGTGAGCGGCAAATGAAAAAGTAGAGAGCAGTGCCAGTGCGGTCAGCGCACCGATTTTTTTGTTTTGTGCTGTGGTTGCCATGCTAATCCTTACGCCCTGTTTTTAGTAAGATTCATGGCTAAAGTCACATAACCGTAATCATCAGACAAATATCAAAAAGTGCATTTATTATCTGAAAAAGTTATTAAAAGGATAACCGCCATACAAACTGCTTATTATCATCGGGTCGCCAGTTAACCCCTGCTAATCCCACAGCTAATAAAGGGAATTAGCAGCATAAAATATTTAACCTGCCCCCAGTGTCGCCAGATACCGCCCCGGCGTCTGCCCCAGCCCTTTCTTAAACATCGTGATAAAGGCAGTAGTGGATTCATAGCCCAGTGACTGGGCCACGTTTTGTACTGATTCCCCGCCGATCAACAGTCTGAGCGCCAGAATAAGCTGAAGCTGGTGTCGCCAGCGACGAAAGCTCAGGCCGGTCTCTTTCACCACCAGCCGTGCCAGATTGCGCTCGCTCATCGCAAATATTTGCGCCCACTGCGTAAGGGTTTGCCATTGCGCAGGCCGTTGTACCATGGTGTCAACCATCTGGCGAATTTTAGGGTGCGGTGAAACAGGCAGCTGTAGTTGCATTTGCGGCTGTCGCGGCAGCTCATCAAAAAGCACCGCAATCAGGCGCTGCGTGGCGGGTTGCTGGCGCTCGCGAAAGCTGCGGGTGGAGAGCGTCATGATAAGCTCCCGTACCAGGGGTGAAATCTTCAGCGTGCAGCAACTTTCCGGCATGTTGACTCTTTCTTGCTCCACAAACAAAAAGTAGAGCTGCGCCCCCGGCGTGGCATGGTTGCTGTGGGGGACCATGCCCGGCAACCACACCGCGTGGTGCGGCGGCACCATCCAGCGCGCATTTTCCACCTCGCTGGTGATAGCCCCGCTTAAGGCGAGGATCAGCTGCCCTTTACGGTGGCTATGCGCCGGAATTTGCTGCTCATCCGCTTCGACGGTGATGCCGAACGCCAGCGCCGATTCCTGCTGGCTGTCCGGGTTAAAGCCATCCAGCCCGAGACCATGCATAAGAATGTCCGAATTTAGCGATAAAGTGTCATTTTAGCTTGATTCAAACAGGGACAAAAAGCGCTAAGGTACTCTTCTGTTATTTTTCCTGAGATTACAATGACCACTGCTATCACTTCGCGCGCAAGGCAAGGATGGTTGCTGATTGCAGGCATCCTGATGATTGCCACTACTCTGCGCGTCACCTTTACCGGCGCCGCCCCGCTGCTTGATGCAATACGTGGGGACTATGGTTTAACCACCGCGCAAACCGGTATGTTGACCACTCTGCCTCTGCTGGCGTTCGCGCTTATCTCCCCTCTGGCGGCAGGCGTTGCCCGGCGCATGGGAATGGAGCGCAGTCTGTTTGCCGCCATGCTGATTATTTGCCTGGGTATCGCCATCCGCTCATTCCCCTCTCCCATCCTGCTGTTCAGCGGGACGGCGATCATTGGCTGCGGTATTGCCTTAGGAAACGTATTGCTCCCTGGGATAATCAAACGTGATTTTTCCCATCAGGTCGCCAGACTGACCGGCGCCTATTCATTGACCATGGGCGCTGCCGCGGCGCTGGGATCGGCATTAATTGTCCCTCTGGCGATGACCCGCGCTGGCTGGCACGGCGCATTGCTGATGCTGGCGGTGTTTCCGCTTCTCGCGTTGTTGCTGTGGATGCCGCAGCTCAAAAACAGACAACCTGCCAGCATAAGCGCCTCGCCTGTCAGCCAGAATCGGGGGATCTGGCGCTCAGCGCTGGCCTGGCAACTGACGCTGTTTCTGGGGATAAACTCGCTCATTTATTACGTGGTGATTGGCTGGCTGCCGGCTATTTTGCTCAGCTACGGCTATAGCGAAGTGGAAGCCGGTTCGCTGCATGGTTTGCTGCAACTGGCAACCGCGTCGCCGGGGATCCTTATTCCGCTCATTCTGCATCGCCTGCGCGATCCGCGTGGACTGGCCGTTATCATTGCCTTATTGTGCGCCATCAGTTCAGCAGGTTTCGTCCTCTGGCCCGCGGAGTCCATGCTGTGGACGCTGATGTTCGGCTTTGGCTCCGGCGGCACCATGATCCTCGGGTTAACCTTTATTGGTTTACGCGCAGGCTCTGCGCATCAGGCCGCGGCGCTATCCGGTATGGCGCAGTCAGTCGGTTACCTGCTTGCCGCCTGCGGGCCGCCGCTGATGGGCAGCATCCATGATGCCAGCGGTAACTGGCACATCCCGCTTATCGCCTGCGCGTTGTTATCGGTGGTGATGGCGCTGTCTGGCGCCCTGGCCGGTCGGGAACGAGAGACCGTCAGAAAATAAAGAACAGGCCCCGCAGGGCCTGAATTAGACTAATCGTAAGCTGCGCGCAGCATCGCCTGTACCAGCGGCACCGGACGACCTGCAAGGGCATTACGTTCATGCTGGAACAAGGTGGCAACGAAGAAAGGATGACTCACCAGTTCAACCGCCCGGATTTCCCCTTCTTCATCCCAGCCGGTCACGCGCAGATCGCTTTTTTCAAGCTCCGCCACGAAATCGTCCGCAATGCCGTAGCTGCAGCGATAGCCTTCAACGATCGTATCCTGGCCGTAAGCTTTAGCAATCAACGTATTGGGGCGTAACTCGATGGTTGCCGTTTGATCAATAAGAGCGCAACTCAACGGCACAACCACCATCCGGCCCTGGTTGTCTGTTTCCTGATGTGCAGCATCCCTGAAGCCCAGCACATTGCGGGCATATTCAATAATCGCATGCTGGAATCCGCCACATGTGCCGAGAAAGGGAATGGCATTTTCCCGCGCGTACTGGATGGCAATAAAAGCGCCTTCGGGGTTTTTATAGGGGCTGGCGGGCACAACCCAGATGGCATCGTAACCGATAAGGTCGTCGCCAGAGGCAATGTCAGTGGTCGCCAGCCAGTCGTAATCTGCGGTAAGCTCAAGGACGGCAGCAGCGTCATCGATAGCCAGAGGGATCGCCTGATGTGCGACGACATCGTGGTTATGATCGCCAACCAGCGCAATGCGCAGCGTATCTTTAACGGGAATGTGGGTCATGGTGGGTTCCTTACGTTCATGCAGATAACAGACAACATAAGGAAGCTCACATTAACGATCTTTTGCCTTTATCACAATATCTTAAAGCAGGTAGTTCGTAATTCATTGCCTGGCGGTGAAAATAGCGTGCAGTAAAACAACAGCGTGCAGGTAAACACAATAATGCAAAACAAAATTCTGGTGAGCGCCTGCCTGATGGGGTTTAAAGTTCGCTACAACGGCAGCGAAAAGGCATCGCTGACGCTGGCACGCTGGCAGCATGAGCAACGGCTGGTCATTCATTGCCCGGAGCTTGCCGCAGGTCTGGCGACGCCGCGCGCTGCGGCGGAAATCGTTGATGGCCGTGGTGACGATGTGATGCGGAACAGGGCGCGAATTGTGGAGGATAACGGTCAGGATGTGACAGCGCATTATCAACTGGCTGCCTGGCTGGCACTGGAGACCGCACAGCGAGAACAGTGTTGCGCGGCGCTACTGACTGACGGTAGCCCGACCTGCGGTAGTCAGCGCATCTATGATGGCACGTTCAGCGGCAGGCAAATCAGGGGGATGGGTGTGGCGGCGGCATTGCTTGAGGCCCACGGCATCCGGGTATTTTCTCATCAACAACTGCCGCAATTGATTGCATTTATCGCCGAAAAGGATAACGAAGATGATTCAGTGCAAACGAGTCTATGAGGCGCCCTCAACAGACGATGGTTACCGGGTACTGGTGGACAAACTCTGGCCCAGTGGAGTGAAAAAGGAATCTCTGGCCTGCAATGAATGGTGTAAAGCACTCGCGCCAGCCACGCAACTGCGCAAAGATTTTCACGCCGGAGTGATAGATTTCGCGACCTTCCGGCAGCGCTACTGCCAGCAATTAGCGGAACTAGAAGCGGAGGGCCTGCGGCTGGCGGCCCTCAGCAAACAGCAGAGAGTAACGCTACTCTTTGCAGCAAAGGACGCTCAGCAAAATCATGCGCTGGTGCTTGCCGACTGGCTTAACGCCCTGTAAATCAGCACGCTTCCCGCTGACGCTGCTCTTCTGGCTGATTCTCAGGCTGCAGGGGCATCAGATGCCCGGCACGCACAAATGCAAACCCCGACTGACCATCAAAGGCCACCACTTCGCCGGTAACCAGCCAGAGCGGCTGGGACAGCGTCAGTGGCATACGAGTCATGACGCCGTTCACTGGATTAAGGAAGGTCTCGCCCGGCTGGTAAAGCCCAAACAACTCAACGGCTTTACCAATATTTCCTCTGCCTGCGGGGGTTTGAGCGCCAATAATCATGGCAAGGTGACCCGGTCGTAACTGAAACATACTCTTCTCGCGCGAAATTAACACTGGGATATTAGGATAAATCTTAATCACAAGTGTAACCTGGCGCGGGAGTCGGTGTCACGAGCCAGATTGTGGATGGTCACGTCGCCATAATTCCCATTCATCAACAACCTCCCCGCCGGGAAGTTTACATTCTGTCCTTACGCCCTGCGGGCTTTGTACCGGCACACGTTCGCCCCCTTTTTGCAGGCAATAGACAGCCGCCGGGTTCGCCATTCCTGTCTTAGGCGGCGGTGGAGCATCCTTTGATGAAGCACAGGCGGTCAGCGTGACAATAAAAACCAGCAATGTTTTGCGCATAAAAATCTTCCATTATGAAATAATTACCTGAAAATTTAGCTTATCTCCTTGCCGGTGACATCTCCATGGTTTCTCCATCTTTACGCCACTTTTACCCGATATATTTACCTCGTTCTCACCCATGACCAGAGAACATCATTCCGTAATCAATGAGTTTTTGCCCCGCTTCATCAACGGGGCTTTTTTTTATTCGTTATCTCCTAAACTCCCCGTCTGTTGACGCCGATATATGAAATGTAGTGTAGCCATGCTTTAATATGGCGGTTTAAATTTTCAGCAATCAGTGCATTGAAGCGCAGTCGACAGAGGTAAACGAGCGTAATGTCCGATTTCATCCTGGCCCGAGTTTCCGAAACTCTCTCCAAAGATCAATCCGTTGAAAGTCTGGTACGCCAACTCCTTGAAATGCTGGAGGTGGTGACCGAAATGGAATCGACGTATCTGACCAGGATTGACGATGATGGTCGTTATCAGCACATTTTGTATGCCAGAAATAGCAAACAACTCGATATTCCTGAAGGTTTTTCCCTGCCGTGGGGGGACAGCCTTTGTAAACGCGCGCTGGATGATGGATGTTATTTCAGCAACCAGGTGGCCACACACTGGGCGGACTGTGAAGCCGCAACAGCTCTCGGTATTACCAGCTATTTAAGCACTCCCGTACATCTTGCCGATGGTTCACTTTATGGCACTCTGTGCGCCGCCAGTTCGGATACCCATACGTTAAGCGTGCGTGGCGAACAGGTGCTACGTCTGTTTGCGGGGCTTATTGCCCAGTCCATTGAAAAAGATTATCTGGTTAATCAGCTGCGTGAAGCCAATGCCGCGCTGATTGCCCACTCATATACCGATGCGCTTACCGGCCTGCCCAATCGTCGCGCCATTTTTGATAATCTGATGACCCTGTTCTCCCTCGCCCGGCATCTGAATATCCATATTGTTATCGGGTTTATTGACCTTGATAATTTCAAAAAAATAAACGATGAGCTTGGCCATGAATCTGGCGACCAGTTTCTTATCCAGACAGGTCGTCGTTTACTCGACGGTTGCGGACGGGATGATGTTGTTGGTCGCCTTGGCGGTGATGAGTTTTTAATCGCCTGCCCGGGCAGTCCGATTAATCAGACACAACCTGAAAGATTAATTTACCTTAAGCAAAATTTACAGCATTGCCTTACCGGGGAATATCAACTGGGTTCTGCCCGGATATTTTATCCCGGCGCAAGTATTGGTGTAGTGGAAATTAATCCTGATGAAATTGACGCTGACAGCGCATTACAAATTGCCGACCAGGCTATGTATCAGGATAAAAAAGGAAAAGAGAAGCAACCCTTTATTCGCCTCAATTAATCGCATCAAAATAGCTTTTTGAGCTTGAGAATTATCTCATCTTCTTCTATTTAATTTATATAAGTCTGGCGTTCGTAAGAGTGCTAGCAAGGAGTGTCTTAGTGAAAAAAACGACCATAATCATGCTTATCGTGGCAATTATTGCTGTGGCTGGCACTCAACTCGGCTGGTGGTAATCGATGAGCTAAACTTAACGCTTATGGCAGATTTCATGCGGACCGATGATGCTGTTGGCTGGGCAGACCCCATTAGTCTCATTTATCTGAGCAGGAGCTTGCGATGTTCACAGGACTTAAAAAAAGCGAAAGTAAACGGCTTGCGGCACTGGAATTATTGCGCAAAGAAGATAAAACCCGTGACGCTGCCCTCACTGAATATGCCTGCCTCGCTTGTGAGGTGATGGGTGTCGAAGGATGTTTCATAACCGTATTTGATGATGATTACCAATATATCAAATATGTTAAAAACGTCCCGCTGGAACATTTTAAAGTCCCGATAGAAAAAACCATGTGTCAGTATTCCCGGGACAGCGAGCAAACTGTCGTCTGCCCGGATGCCCGGCTCGATAGTCGCTTCTCACATCAGCCCCTGGTGAAAAATGGCGATATTTTGTTCTATGCATCAGCCCCCATGATGACCAAAGAGGGCATGGTGCTGGGAACGCTCTGCGTCAGCAGCTCCTCCATTTTCACCCCCACCAGCCAACAGATTGAAAGTTTCAATCGGGTCGCTGAGCTGTCGGCGGTTTATCTTGAAGCCCGCTACTCGATTGGCCGGGTTGATACTTTGACCGGGCTGCCTAATCGTCAGTTCCTGATCCGTGAGATGGAGCAAAAAACCCTGAACAGGGATCGCCGGACTTACGGTCTGGTTATCTTTGACTGCATTGATATGCCCAGAGCCTATGAG
This sequence comes from Phytobacter sp. V91, assembly GCF_965644225.1. Taxonomy (NCBI): domain Bacteria; kingdom Pseudomonadati; phylum Pseudomonadota; class Gammaproteobacteria; order Enterobacterales; family Enterobacteriaceae; genus Phytobacter; species Phytobacter sp. V91. Next base: position 13,280 of record NZ_CBFFRJ010000028.1, read on the forward strand.
CTCACCCGTTATCTCGGGCTGCATGCGGTCGACACGATGCTACGTAATTTTATTCCCCTGCTACGCCTGCGGCTGCGGCTCAAAGAACGCACTCCGCTTTATTCCTTCGCCCCCGCACGTTTCGCCGTACTGGTCGATATTGAACAGGCCTTAACGCTTGTAAAACGTGCAGAAACCCTGCCGGGAACCCAGGCACAGATGGCGCAGGATATTGATATTACGCTGACGATACATACCGGCTATGTGAAATTCTCCCCCCTGGAAGACGATGCCCACGAAATTGTTCGCCAGGCAATCAGCGCATTGCACGAATCCATTCGCCAGGATATTCCGGTACTGCAATTCAACCCCATTCTTGACCACAAAAGAAATAAGGACTTCAAGCTCTTATACGATTTGAGTGAGGCGATAAAAGCAAAAAACCAGCTTTATCTGGTCTATCAACCCAAGGTGTCTCTCCAGTCAGGGAAAACAGAGGGCGTTGAGGCGCTGTTACGCTGGCGTCATCCGCAGTTGGGAAATGTTTCGCCGACCACGATTGTTACGCTGGCAGAAAAGACCAGCCTGATGCCCGAAATTACGCAATGGGTGATCGGCACCGTGATTGCGCAACTGAAGTTATGGCGCTCGGTTGGGATTAAGATCCCTATCTCTATCAACGTCACCGTCAGTGATTTTTCGCGCCCCGGCTTTGCTGATGATCTGGAGCGCAATGTTCTTGGCGCAGGGTTATACCCGGCAGACGTGCGTATTGAGTGTCTTGAAACGGAAAAAGTGCTTGAAAGCGATCTTGCCCTTGAGGAGCTGGACAGACTCAAGTTGTTAGGTTTCCAGATCCTGCTTGATGACTTTGGCGCGGGGTACAGTAATATCAGCTATCTGCGCCGAATTCCCATTGATGTGATTAAGCTGGATCGTTCGCTAATCAGCCAGATAACCACCGATACAGGCAGCCGAATTATCGCCCGCAATGTGATAATGATGCTCAAAGAGTTACATTACGTGGTACTGGCTGAAGGTGTCGAAAACCAGGAAACCGCGCATATGCTTAACGAATATGGCTGTGATGAGGCCCAGGGTTATTATTTCTCAAAACCCATTCCAGCCGATGAAATACCTGTCTGGCTGGCGGACAGTAAGCCCTATCGTGTTCTGTCCCGTATCAGCGTGGATCAACATCAATACGGATCCTGACCACCAGAGAATGAGGATCGGTAATACAACGCCGCACGGTTAACACCGTGCGGCGTTTTGTTTTGGCGGGTATTATTGGTTAGCAAAAAATGTGAAGATGAATTAATAATCTGCTCATCAATTTTATCAATCCTTTGTCGATAAAAATTCCATTGGAACCTTACGCTGAATACGGCTATAAAGTGCACAAGTGATGGATATACGCTTCAATATTATTTACTGAATTCCGGGCAGTTTTGGTGTCGAAACTGCCAATTTTTCATTCCTGTTTTCCTCAATATATTCTCTTCTTCACGCGGTCAGTGACTTTAATTTATTAATGACTTTTCTGGCTTCATTGATGGTATTTTTGCGCAAACGCCAGAATGGAAAAACACCATACAGCCAGATTTGATAGTAAAACTTATCCTTCCCCTGCAATAAAACGACCGGTTCCCTGAGCCTGCTGTAGTGGTCACGGCTGATAGTCTTCATAACCTGTGATGACACATTGCGGTAAACCAGCCCGGCATGACGATGGTTTTCTTTATGATGAAAACCCGCACATTTCTCGATTTTCTCAATCCCCAGAGAAAAAGGTACCGGGCCTGTTGTATGCAGGACACCTCGCATGCCAACACCGTAGCGCCAGGGTTTGTACTTTTTCAAGCGCGTAACAACTTCATCAATGACTGCTTTAAGATAAGGGGACTCTGGAGCGGCAATGATGTTCCATTGCTGATATTCGCCATTTTTAAGAAAGCGTAATGCCTCGTGCTTACCCATTTCGCCATCGCAACCATTCTGTTGATTATCCCAGTTACAGACCATTATTTTACAGTGGACAGGAATCACCTCATTCAATGGCTGGGTGCACGAGCTTTTGATGTCTAAATAGACGCCACCCTCTTTATACATCAGCAGGTAACGGAAAAAATCAGCCCGGGCAGCACCATAGCGCGGATTGATATTAGAATAGAGCTCGAGCATTTCAGGCTCATAGTTTCTCGTGAGATAGTCAATGATGCGACTATCATCGTAGAAATAATATTCCCAGTCAGGATTTCGCTTTCTTAATTCAGTAATGGAAGCATGAATGTCAGCCGGTAGCGCTCCTGCACCTTTGGTGTATATCTGATGAATTTTCTTAGGTATGTAGCTCATCATTAATCCTGGCATTATCACTTCATTATGTTCAGCAAAAAATCTTATTTTTATCAGGTCAATTTACCCATACATGATGACATCAGCATGAAGTACCCCAGAAATTTGACCTATGGTTGTCTCTATAATAGATAGAGCCAAATAAATTGACATCGATTTTTGCATAAGGTTTCAGGTGAAGCTTAAAAAACGCCGAAATTTATTTATATATTGGGAGATTACACGCAGTTCTTAATAATCGCTGAAAAAGTGTGATGCAGCGATCTGGAGTTTAGTCAGGCGCGGTCGATAATCAAAACAAGCGTGATAGCACGCTGAATCTGCGGGGATAAGGTCTATGATTACTCTGACTGTAGCTGGCATTCTTGCCGTGAACGCTGTTGCGTTTCTCATTTCCCGTTCATCCATCCAGGATATAGATAACGACTATTGAATTGTTTTTTACCAGGCAACCCACTCAACGCCTGCTGAGTCTAAGATTCAGCGGGCGTTTTTCAGCGCGTGACAAACAGATGAGCTGGAGGAGAAAGGCCAAAAAATGCGCGACTCGCCCGTTCGAGCTCTTTGCGCGTCAAAATGATATTGCCGCGCTCGCCGGGAATCGACAGTTTGTAATCACCACTGAGTAAGACAGGGCTGATTTGATACCAGCGCCCCAGATAAAATATCCAGTTCATTGTCCCCTCCGGCGGTACACATAGATTCCTATATAGTAGACTGCCACACGGCGTTGAACCTGGAGTTACGTCTCACTATCGCTTCTCAGTAGCACTAAGCCAGCCCCCTAGCTTTGCCCACATTTTTGGCGGCACCACAGACATATATTGAATGTTTTTCTCAGTGGCTTCTGTTCTTTACGATAACGCTCACAAGCTCGTATCTAATTTATACACTGTTCGAGAGAAAAATATTAAGACTGCGGGATAAACTTGTTACATCATAATTTTTGATAACAGTGCAAGATATGATGAGTAATATCTATTACGGATAACCACTCAATGCTAATAATAAAAAACGGGAACCATCAGGCTCCCGTTGTTGCAACCCAGAAATCGGATTACATATTGCTGATGATCGCGTCACCAAACTCTGAACATTTCAGCAGCTTAGCGCCGTCCATCAGACGTTCGAAATCGTAGGTCACGGTTTTGGCCGCGATCGCACCTTCAACGCCTTTGACGATAAGGTCTGCGGCTTCGAACCATTGCAGATGACGCAGCAGTATTTATACGGAAATTATTTTACCTATTGATAAGTTTGGGTTTTCTTTGATTTTTAGCCACCTTCTGATGATTTTCATACCATTTCTAACCTTATGATTTCTCATCATTGTTTTTGAGTTTTGATAACCGTTTTTTGCCCAATATGTCAGTTAAGTTCTGACGGATTTTCTTCAGCGGCAGGTGCATCAACTGGCTCAGCCGCTACCTCTTCAGCATCATCAGCATCATTTTTCGAACCAGCAGACGCCAGCGCCTGCTTCAGTGAATCAACCTCACATTTCAGTTCCTGAATAGCCATCACGGCTTTTGCCAGCATTGCAGTTGTGTCAAGCGTGTAAGGCGAGTCGGGGTTGTTTTCATCCCAGTCAGGCTGAAGACCTTTACCCGTTACACACTCCGGTGAAACCAGGATCACATCGTTAGCGATAAAGCCAAGTGTCTCGCGTGACTCAGGAATAATGCCGCGCGCCTTGTATCTGAACGTTGCAGGCATCCATGCATTAACCTCAGCAAGCGCACCTTTGCTTGACTGGTAGGTGATATCCTTTTTCAACTCTTTATCAGAGGTTGATTGCATTTGCATTAGTCCGACATTCGAACCATCAACCCAAACCTCAAGGTTGGCGCTCTGCCAGTAGTAGTTCCATGCGTTAGTATTTGTTACACCAGCAATACCACGACGACTAATGTAACCACCCTCAACCATAAATCTGCCATTACCAGCACCAAGACCAACAACAGACAAACCACCAGATGCGTTAAATGTTATCAGCCTGCTTGTGAAGTCTGACGTAGAACTTCCGTGGTGGAAGTCTATAAATGGCTGAGCTGAGCTTATTTCTATTGATGAAACGTTAGCTGTACTTCCTGATTGCAGAGCGCCGACAAGCCTTGAGTCATTTCCTGCCGCTACTGTCCCGGCTGCGATACCCACATCGAGGGTTGCTGCTCCCCCAAGTCCCAGCGCCGTGCGAGCCGTTGCTGGCGTGGTTCCACCAGTTCCGCCGTTGGCAATGGGAACAGTATCCGCTGAGGTGTAAACCTTGCGTACGGTGAAAACCCTGGAGCCTTTTGCACCAACAGAAAGAACTTCAAAAATGGAATAATTCGCAGTGGATGCCGTATCAGGCGTTACCTCTAATGAGATTCGGGTTCCACTCGAAGCAATACCAACTACTCGAATATGTAACCCCGTCCCTGCGTTATACGTCAGATCTGTCGGTGCATTTGTCATGTTGCTGGTACTGGTCAGATACGTTAACCCGGTTGAAAAGTCGAAGTTCTGCCAGTCGAAAGCAGTAAGGGTCGTCAGTACTGTTGCGCCAATACCGTACAAAAGGGGTAGACTGGCTGAGTCAATTACCTCCTTCCATGCGCTCCAGGCAGCGGTTGAGTATTTTTCGCGGTGGAATTTGCGGCCGTTATGAATCGCGCTGGTTCCGTAAACGGTCCATTCCTGGGTGATTGATGTGTTTGATCTCAGTGTGCGAACCACCAGGCGACAGTTATTTGGTGGTGTTGTTCCACCAAATAAAGCGGGGTCCGGGAGTCCACTGGTGGAGTTGTTTGTCGGATAGTCACCATCATCAAGTAAGGTATCCGCATTCCCTACATAAAAATTTGGCGCAGCCAGTATGTCCTGTTTAACCCACGGACCCCACGTGGTCGCACTGGATAGATAGCGATTGTACTGATTTCCATAGTTAGACACGGCGGTTTGCTGAGCACCGGACCCGTAGCCTTGTTCCGTAGTGACCTTCCCTGCAAAGCCATCATAAGGCCACCCCAGAGCAAGAGTACCGTTAGCAGAAGTAACACGGACAACCCCGAAACTGGCTTCAGTAGTGAAAGTGTTGATATCAGTCGTTGACGTTGCGAGGGTGGACCTGAATACCCCAACTGCCACATCTACCCATATGGTCCACGTTACCACCCCTGCCGCGGTGCTGGTCCCAACACGCACGTAAGTGGCTGACCTGTCCCACACTCTGTACTCCTGAACGCAGGATTTCAGGTTGTTTGCGTTGGTGCTGTATACCTGCAATGAGCCAGCGACATTGATAGGGTAATTTCGTGCCGTCGTGGCATTGGCGTTACGGGGCTGGTTATAGTCACCATCCACAGAACCATCAATGGTATTTAAATCGGCTGTACCCAGGTCACCGCGAAACTGACGCGGAGAACCAATAGTGCTCATCATCTTTGCCCATGATGGCCCCTGGACCTGCCGACCGGTTGGCGTGCCGTCAGGTAGCGTGACAGTGATATCACCAGACCCGGCATAAAATGCCTGCCAGTTGGCGTTTTCCTGGAGCATACGGCGTACCGCTTCAGCGGTTTGAGCAGCCAGCGCGGCAGTGATGCGGTTCAGTGTTTGCTGCGGAACGGCAACATACGCCGCCCCGGTAGTCGTTGGCCCGGTGAATGCATCAGTCAGCGTTGCAGCGGTATTGCTCGTGACGGTATCAACAAACAGCGTATAGGGAACGCCACCGATAGTTGTCGAAATGACGTCGCCTGATTTCAGGTCTGAGGTAAATGTAGTGCTGGTACCAACAACCGCAGTTGAGCCGTTGGTTAATCTGATTGTGCCTGCTGACATATTTTCTCCAGACGAAAAAAAAACCCGCCGAAGCGGGTTTGAGTGGATTGGTTTGTATTATTTACAGGTGGACGACGTGAAGTTGTTTTTATTCACCCATCGCCAGTTAAAGGGATAACCGGCCCTGAATTCGACCTGGTTAGCTACAGTGCGAACCCCATAAATTTGAACAGACTGGGGCTGGCCGCCAAGCATGGCTGTCGCCTGACAGACTGGCTGTTGCTTTTCAATAAGAGAGCCAGTGCATGCAGATAAAAAGCATGAAACAAAGATGACAAACAATAGTTTTTTCATCGTCATATTCCCGGAGATAATAACTCAGTTAAATTACCTCGCATGGAATATTCAATAAAATTGATTTAATAGATCAATTGACGACAATTGATCGTTTTAATCGATCAATTGATATTACATATACGCATCAATATTTATGGCTGCTGTCTTCCGGCCAATGGCTGCACCACCAGATGGTTGATTTGACGGGGGAGTGACTGACAGCCCCGCCATTATTCTGGTTGAGTTTCCGTCATAAATGGTTCCAAATGAGGCGGGCACAGAATAAATCGCACCACCAGGCCCGCCGCCGGATACATAATACTGAGCCATACCGAGTAGTGAAGGAACTATGGCCCACCGCCCCGGTAAAGTAACATCCGGCATGGAATCGCCACCGCCAACACTGACAATATCTGTCAGTACCCTGTCTTTATGCGTCAGGATAAGCTCGCCAGCAGCATTCAGTATAGCCAGCCCATAATCACCAGCCGGATAGGGTTGAGCCTCCTGCGTAAACATGAAAACACGTAGTGTGAAGCTTCTGGTTTGGTTACCTGAGTATCCAAACGCGGTCACATTCACAGCATTACCGGATGCCACTGAGAATCCGTATACGCAGGTTTGTACCGGAAGATCCGCCAGACTGGTTGTCAGGCAGCAGCAAAATGGGATGAACGGTTGTGTTGTATCAACAGCAATGCTGCCACTCGCGATTTGCGATGCACCTGATGCCACTGAATTGAAGTCGTAATACCCCTTCAGTCGTATCGGTGCTGATTCGGGAGTAACAAAACTATTACCATTATCGAGTTGAATAAAAGCACCGTATGACATCAGGCAACCTCAAAATAAACAATTACCCTGGCCGCATTTGCATAGGTGATATAATTACCCACAGAGCCAGGTTCAGCGATTATGGTATTACCGGAAACCCTTATATTCCGTTGAGCGGAATACTCACTGGTTGATAATGGTATCTCAATAAAACCCAGAACATGCCCGGCAGGCACAGCAAATGACCATGAACCCGCAGACTGGCCCTGCGCTAATGAAATATTGCCTGCCACTGAAACAGGCTTAATTCCATAGTTATTATCATTCCCGTACTGATCGAACGATGCGAACCCATATGCCATTACAGTTGCCCCAGTCGGACGCGCAACGTATTGTTGGCGTCATACACGTCAATGCGGTTGTTACTGATCCTTAGCCTACCGAGACCTGCCGCCCCGCCATTCACTTCAAACGTTCCGTCCGATTTCATGATTGTGCCGGTCTGTCCCGCAACATAATTTGCTGACCTGAGCTCACCAATTTTCGCCAGGGTGATTGAACCATACTGGATAAAAGCATCGTTCAAAAATACCTGACCATTAACGATGGAAAACGGAGAATACATGTTTGCCGTACCGTTTCCGGATAGCATCACGAATTCGTTCGCATTGATGGCCACGCGGGTAGATACCACGCCAGAGGTAACAACCACGGCAACAGACAGACCTGCGTCGTAGTAAACACCGTTATATTTCACCCCCGCTTTCAGCGTGTAGATTGCGTTTGCCGTGCTCGCATCAGCATAAGCCGTAAACTTCTGGTTTATCGCCGCCTGCTGCTGGTCAAACGCCGCCGTCGTTTGCTGCTCGAATGTCGCCAGTGCCTGCGCAGTGTCGGTTTGCGCCTGACTGATGCTGACAACGCTGGCCTCGGCGCTAACCATTCGACCTGTCAGAGCATCCAGGCTTTGCGTTGTCGCCTGTACCGTTGTGGTTAACGAGGCCACCGCCGAATCGGTTGTTGCCTGCGCTTTTTTAACCGTCAGGATTTCCGCTGCGTTGGCGCCGAACTGCACGGCCACCAGCTCTTTGAATTCCGCATAGGCCTGGTTTGCGTCAGCGATCAGCAGCTGAGCCTGAGAGATTTCAGCCCGCGCCGCGCCAAACTGCTGAAACGCCACTTTCGCATTCTGAATGTCGGTCAATGTGCCCTGCAGCACCCCGGCGATACTGAAATCAATTTTCTCAGTCAGCGCTTTGCCGTCGGCAGCCAGCAGAACCTGGTCTTTAATGGCGTCCAGATAATCACTGGCCTGATCGTTGGCCATGCCCCGAACCCAGTCAGTCCAGCCAGACTGGTTGCCGGTTTTGTCCACCAGCTGCGCGCGATACCAGAACACCTGGCCTGCCCGCAGCCCCATTTGCGAATAAACGGCCAGAGGGTATGCCACATCAGCCAGTAGCTGCGGATCAGAAAAATCAGCGTTTGGGGTGTACTGTATTTCAGTCATCAGCGTGTCTGATGTATTAGCCGGGAAACCCCAGGTCAGTTTGATGCCCCAGTTAAAGCCGGTGGCCGCCAGCCCGACAGGTTTCGGCGGGTTACCCGTCTTCCCGGTCAGCGTGGTTTCGGTGGAGTAGCCCCAGCCGGAGGAAATCTCAGCGGCGTTAATCGCCCGAACGCGAACCAGGTAGCGGCCCGTGTAGATAGCCGGCACCTCAAATGAGGTGGTGGAGCTGCGAGTGACGTTAACCCAGTCCCCGTCGTTACGCCGCCATTGAGCTTCATACGAAATAGCATTTTCAGCCTGGTCCCAGCTCGCCCGGAGAGTCTGGAGACTGATCCCCTGATTGACCACAGAGTAACTGGAAATAAGGATATTCCCCGGCGCTGACTGATTCCCTGGAGGGATCACGCTAATCGGGCGCTGGTCGATGAACGCGCCTGTATCAATACGGGCATATTTGTCGGGGTCATGTGCGGCGCCCACAATGGTGAATGTGTCATCGTCATTATCACTGATGCTCACCACGCGGTATTGCTGGGCATACAACGTATTTGACTCAACAACCCACACTGACTCTGCCTGCGGCGTGGTGGTGTACGCCGTGGACACCGTGACCTTGTTTCCACTGACAGACTGAATGGTACGACTCTGAGACGCCCCGGTGGGCAGGTTCACAATGAGACGATCACCGGCAACCGCATCCGACACACGGTCGAGGGTGAGCACCCGGCCACTGACTGCACTGATACGTCCACCAGTAATTTTTCCGGATAAATACCGGTCAGATACCGCAATGATATAACCCGGTTGCGGAATGTTACCGTCCAGTCCTACAGTGAACGTGATCACCCGGTCTTTGTTGTTCGTCAGGATCCCCCAGCGCCCCTTTCGGTTCGCCTCCGACTGGCGAGTGCATCCAATAGCCGTCAGCTCGAGCTGATTAAAGTCAAAGCGAGAAACCAATGTCGGTTCAAATACCGGCTCCATCGCATCCGCATACCCGTTCGATGGATCTGAGTATGAAACCAGCGCTGCTGAATAACGATTTTTGGTCGTGCTACTGCTGTATGAAAAACCCTCGGGGGTCACGCTGGCGTTTGTATAGCTGTAATCGACATCCCTCGGCATATCAGCCAGCGCCACTATCTGATTGCCGCCCCAGTAGGTCATACCCCGGAAAATCGCGGCAAAATCACGCAGCACGGTATAGGCGTCGTTTCGGTCCTGCACATAGACGTTGCAGGTGTACCGGGGTTCAGTGCCACTCCCACCTTTACCATCCGGCACCATCTGGTCGCAGTATTGTGCAACCTGGTACAGACCCCATTTATCGATGTTTGCCGCTGACAGCCGGTCACCCAGACCAAAGCGATCAGTCACCACCAGATCATAAAAAATCCAGGCCGGATTATCCGTCCAGGCCCATTTAAATGCACCAGTCCAGGTTCCAGTGTACGCACGGGTAACAGGGTTATAGTTATCCGGTACGCGCATAACGCGCCCTGCCGGCTCACATGCAATCTGAGGAATTGATCCACTGAACTGGCTGGAATCGAACTCGATGTAGAGCAGCGCAGTATTGGGGTAACGCAACTTCGCGTCGATCACCTCCGTGTAGCTCTGCAACGTCATTGTGTCGCCGATTTTCGCGCTGTTTGCGTCAGCGGTAATTTTGCGTAGGCGAATGGTCCAGGTCGAACCGGCAGGTAAATTTATGCGGTGGCTGCGTTCGTAACCTGAGGTGGTTTTGCCCTTTACTGACGTATTAACAATCGTTTTGAACGCGCCGCCATTGGTCTGGAGGTCAATAGCATATTTGATGGTATTGCCCACCAGATCCCCGTCATCCTCCTGCCGGAAAATGGAGGGCCATTTGATGCGCAAGCGAACGGCAGACAACTGCGTATTAGTAAAGGTGCGACTCCAGGCGGTCTGGCTGGAAACGACTATGCTACCCGTGCTGATCTCATTTTCAGTACCCGGCATGCCCTGGATATATCCCTGCGCCTGAGTCCCCGGGCGAAACTCCCAGGTAACACCGGAGAAATTAGAAGATCCATCAGAATTCAGTAGCGGCGTACCATCCAGAAAAATAGACTGCCCGGTGAGTCCACCCGAGAATTCCCCCTCACCCAGCGCCAGCAAAACTTTCGCCTTTGCTACCGATTGCAGATCATCAGGCTGTTCGGTGGGCGTGCGGGAACTGGAGCCGCCACCTTTGCGCCCCTGAATTCGTTTATTTGCCATATTGCGCCCATAAAAAAACCTCCCGAAGAAGGTTGTTGGTTGTTAACCGATGAACTATTTATTGCTGATCTTCGACGTAAATCCCCGCCGAAATAATGGCACCACCGATACGACGCTTACCGTACAGCAACGGCACCGGGTATCCCTGAGAGGTTGTGTTTTTTACACCACCAAATGCATACGACGGTTTGTTATCCGCAGACTGCGTTTTAGCCAGGCCTGTAGCCTGGGGGGAGAGTAGCTGAATTACGCCGCCCAGGGTCATTGATACCCCCATGGCAGCCATTGCCCCCCAGCCACCAGCAAATGCCGTACCACCGATGCCGATTGCCATGCCACTGGTCGCAATAGCAGCAACGGTGACTAAAGCTACACCTAATATTGTCTGAAATAACCCGGCGCGTTTGCTGCCGATAATGATCGGAACAATTCGAATCACATCCCCCGCCACAGGAAAACCCAGGTCATCAATACAGATATTCTTCTTTCCTCGAAACACGGCATACGTTAACCCACGGCGCTGGCTGGAAATCATATACTGCTCAAAGCCTTTGATGGTTGCAGCCAGTGCGCGTGAAGCCTCATGGGTAGTACTAATAAGGCGATGATGAACTTTACCGAAAGTTTTACCCAGCACACCGCCGAGCTCTATTTGCGTTAGTATTTCTTTCATTTCACCTCTTATTACTTTTTAAGATTATAAAAAAACCGCCTGACGGCGGTTCAGTGTTTACTTATTTTCAGTAGCTAATGTTGCATTGGCTTCTTTAGGCTTGAGTGTATACATCCCGCCGTTAAAGGGGTCTACAAGCAACCATCCAATTAGCCCACCAAATACAATATTACCACCTATATACCAGCCATTGGCATTTGCCTTAATGGGCAGAGTGACTGGCTGGGAGTTGTCTTTTGTGAAAGTAATTTGATAATTCTTCTTGCCAAAATAGCTTCCATCAGATTTAAGAAGAGAAACACCCTGAGGGGTTTTACCTTGAGCCACTAATTTTCCGGAGTCATCCTTAATCTGAAAATCAGCACCTGATGGGGTACTGTTTACCTGAACAAGCTGCGTATCATCACCCACTATGGTTGCGCATCCGGACAGAACTGTCACAACAAATGCAAGCGCAATAATTTTTTTCATTTTTATATTTCCGTAATCGCTATGATATTTATAGCAAAAACATATTCTCTAAAAACTATCTCTTTTTCAATGATCTGTATCAGTGGTGAATGCGCATGCATTCATCAGATGAATTAATGCTCAAATCGTAATCTATGTTCCCATTCAACAAACATCATAATGCCCTCAGAAGTCTAAGGACTTTCACCGTCCTTTCCTGCCAGTAACCACCATACGGAACACGGTTACTGAGTCGGCCATAAAGATGGTGCAGTAACATGTTGCCATCCAGCAATATCCCCGCATGGTTCCACTTATCCGCTTGTACCTGCATGATCACCATATCTCCCGGCTGCGGTGGGCCGTCAAACTCGCGGAAACCGCATTCGTACCAACAATCCTGATAAAAATTATCCGGGTACTCATTTTCCCACCAGGGAAAATCAACCCGGTAATCAGGCAGTTCAATGCCATGGGTCTGCCGGAAATAACTCATTACCAGTCCCCAGCAGTCGTAGACACCCAGCACAAACGGACGCTCCAGCAACGGCAGTTCGCCGCGAGGATTAATCGTGCGCAAATCCCCCTCTGGCCAGCTGACGATATGCCAGGGGATCGCCATCAGGTCACACTGAGCGCAGTCCAGTTCGCTGGGTTGCGTTGTCGCATCAGGGTGGCTGTGCACAATCGCGATCACGGCCCCCCACTCCTCGGCGGCGGCATAATCCTCCGGCGACAACACAAAATGCTCTGTGGGGTCACTGGCCAGATTACGGCACGGGAAATAACGCTCAACACGACTTTTCTGCACCACAACACCGCAGCATTCGTTGGGATGTTCTGCGTCCGCGTGCGCCAGGATCGCATCAATGGTTTTTTGGCGCATATCAACTCCTGATTAATGATGTTCCGGGGAACCCACCAAACGGCAACTCATTACTGGCACCGAATCGTAATTTGCAGGCGGACAGAGTTGCATTGCACTGGTCGAGAGAGGGATCCGTAACGGGCTTATTATTTTTGTCGAAACAGGCAGTCCCGGCATAATCACAACCATCACCCGTGCGATATTTTCCGCGAATGCACCAGACACACAAAGAATGTAACTGGCGTGTCGGGATCATCAGCCCCTGTAAATCCATTGGGCTGGTTAGACGAAACTCAATGGATGTATTTAATTCCGTGTTTTTCCCGTCAATATACCAGACCTGTAATTTTTCCTGTGTCGGATCAGCAGTGGTGTTACCAGCAGTAAAATTACGGACATCCAGATATTGCGCCAGCGTGTCATGTATCGTCACGACCGCTTTAAGAAGGTCATCATATGCCAGGCATAACGCAGTGATTGAACCGTTAAGGTTTGCGACGGTCAGTTTCGGCGTTGCGCCGCTCCCGGAGGTTGACTTCTCCAGCCCCTCAATCTGACAAGGCCAGGCTTTATATTCCCGGCCCTGCCACCAGATTGATTTTGCGGGTAGTTTTGACTCATCGCCACCAGCGGCCGTTATTTCAGCTGATGTATGAGCGATGTTATGGCTATGGAATCGAAGCACCTCACCGACTCCAAATGCTGTGCCGTCTACTTCATAGAGCCGTATTTCATTACCCGGCTCCAGTTTTTGATAATCACTGTTTAAGCTCATGGTGCGAATGCCTGTTCGAAAGTAGCGACTATCGTCATAAGCTTTTTGCTTTTGACGGTTCTCTGAAGGGAGTCAGCCTGCACCCGCCAGAGAGCAAGCTCTCCGTAAGGTGGCTGAAAAGAAAATGATTTTGTCTTGTGGCTTCTGAGGAAGGCAAAAATTTGGTTGCCAGTGGTCACGGCTCCGGTAAAGGTATAACTGTAAGTTAATGTCTCCGGGTTTAGCCCCTCTCCACTGACCTGAGCGTACCCATCACCGAACTGGGTTTTCCTTATGTTGTCCTTAACATTTATAGTTGGTTGGCCTGACGCCTGAATGCGCCAGGTAAATGCATCAATAGCCATATGACTTACCTGCCATTATTTGCAGCCCAGAGAATGCCGCCAGGCCTTAACTCTTTGGCGATACCCTCCCGAACAGAAGTGTCGATAACTTTCTGATATGCACGCCCCAGTTGATCGGTTGATCCTTTCTGGTCTGAATTCCCTTGTTGAGTGGTGATAGATACGGGAGCATAAACACTGACACCCGAAGGGGAGATCGCAGAGGTATTGTTTCCGACATACCCACCAGCAGCATAACCGCGCATCAGTCGGTACAAATTCCCCACGCCCAGCCTTGCCGTTGACTCCTTGGTGAAGACAAACTCCCCGCCGTGAACAATACCTTTTGGCTCATATTTCCCGCCAGGACCGGTGTAACCGCCTCCGTCGTATTCGGGTATGTATCCACCACTCCAGGCCATTTTAGGGCCAACAAAACTGGCACTCCCTTCACCGCCACCCTGAGGCCCATAATATGCCGCACTTATCCATCCCATTGCTTTCTGCAAGGTGTACGCAACAAACAACTGATTGGTGATTTGAGCAATGGAGCTCAGAACGGAGATCGTGAAGCTTTTGAATGAGGCTTTGCCGGTGGTAACCATATTAGTGAGCATGTTACTCATGCCAGTCATCGCGCCTTGAGCTGCCCCCTGCATTGAGGAATAAACATTTGTCGCGGTATCAAGATACTCAGAGAAACCTCGGTTAGCACCGCTGAGCCAGTCACTGCGCAGGCTGTCCTCAGTCGCGTAATACTGATTTAGCGCTGTGAGCTCTTTCTGATAATCGATATCTGTCGTTTTACCTCCGGCGTTTTTCCAGCCACTTTCCAGTTGCGCATATGCCAGATTGCGATCGGACTGCCGACTGCTCAACGACGCAGAACCGGTTAAAGCCACCTGCTTTGCTGTCATCTGCGTGACATATTTCGCAGACGTATCCATACGTTTGTTGAGTTGTTCCTGCGCGACAACCTGATCTCCTTTAATGGCAAGCTGTTCTTTTAAACTGAGCACTTCCTTTGAATGCGCAAGTAACGATTGCTCCTGCGCTGACAGTTTTCGGCGTCCGGAAGCGTCTTCAAGAACCTGAATTTGCGCTTCTGTCGTCCATAAATCCTTACGTTGCTGACTGATAACATCATTTATCCCCTTGTGCTGCTGAAGGACTTTATACTGAGCCTGAAGCGCAATAAGCTCAGCTGATGCTTTATCCTCAGCACGGTCACCTGCTGGAGATGTTGTTTTTGGCGCTTTAGGGTCTTTGTACTTCTCGTTAATCGCGATAGTTAACCTGTTGAATTTCTCCTGAGAAATAAGCCCCTGATCCAGCTGACGCTGATATTTCGCCTGCAGATCATTACGGATTTGAGCATTTGTTCTGGCCGTCTCAAGAAACTTATCGGCCTCGATATTGGCGGATACCTGATCACGGTTGTATTCACGGCTTTTAACATTTACCTGCGTGACGAACCCTAATAGATTTCCGGCGCTGTCGTTAATATTCTCCCAGTTCGTCGCGATCACTGCAGACTGGTCACGCATTTGCTGGTTAATATTATCGAAAACGGCTGATCCCGTACCTTGATTAAATTGCGGGAGTTTCACTGACGTTGCGTGATCCGCGACCGTGTCAGACCACAATTTGTAATTTTTGAGTTTATCAATCAGCCCCTGCCAGTAGTCCGCAAGCTCGTCCAGGTCTGATTTAGAGGCGTCTTTAAAGTTTTTCTGGCTGTCACCCAGGGAGTCGATGATTAGTTTTGTAGCCCCCGCTTTGTCACCCAAATCAACCATATGCTTAACCTGCTCATAGAGCGCCAGGTTTGCAAAATTGTACTGCTGGTTGATATCGACAAACGCTTTCAGAGGATCCTGGGGGATTTTCGCCAGCTCAGCCACCAGGTTTTTAACGCTCTCCCCGGTGGTGCTGGACATAATGAGTGCTGTCTCGCTGACCTGCTTTATCTGGCTTGTTGTCAGGCCGATGCTGGTTGCCTGAGCGACGGCTGCGGCGGCAGACGATGTGCTCACATCAGTATTTTTAGCGACCTGAGCCGCGATTCGGGCCAGACCGTCAGCTGTCTGACCGCTGATGCTCCCGGTCTTGGCAAGAGACTGATTAAACACCTCTGATTGCTGGCGAGCCTGATACCAGTTATAGATCAGCAAGCCGACGGCGACGGCCAGAGCACCGACCCCAAGGGTAGTCGGCGTTAAAAATCCACGAACACGCCCCAGCTTTCCAGCCGCCTCAGCGGTATTATTAAACTGTTCAGAAACGTCCCCAAGGCTTTCAGATGTTTGCTCGGTGGCTTCGGTTGTTTTAGTGCTGAACCCAAACAGTGAGTCACCAAACACCTGAAGCATAGGTGCCAGACCACCAAAGCTGTCCTTAACCTGCCCGCCCTGCTGGAGCAGAATCAAAAACGGGGACTGGCCGCCTGCCAGCTGCGTCGCAATATCGGTAAGTTGCGCTGGCAGGCTGCGCATGGCGGCATTGTACTGGCCAATCGAAATTCCAGCTTTTTTAGCAGACGCCTCCTGCCTCGAGAATGCACTTTGCACTTCAAGCGCAGTGTCGTTTGCCGCAGTCCCGATCCCTTCAAGTCCCCGTTTGACGTAGTTATTCCGCTCGGTAAATTTAGCGTCGTTTAAGTCAAGATTGACAATGAGATCACCCACCGCCTGGGCCATAACGAACTCCTCCTGTAATGCCTTCGGCGGCCAGCATCATGGCCTCGTCGGACGTTTCGGTGTCCGGTTCCGGACGTGTCTGGGGATTGAGCAGGCTGAAATCTGCAGGGGTGAGCCCGTGGTCTTTGCAGATCATATTGGTGATGTGGTGGCTCAGGCATGAGAAATGGGTATCAATCAGGTCCGTCTGGAAATACTCAACGGCGTAGAATTGCTCCCATTCGCTCAGTTCAGTGCAAGACATCTGCGAGAGCATCACACGCCAGTCAGGCCTGCGGAACTCACGGGCAAGTTTAAGAGCAAAGTTCAGGGCTGCGGCGTGGGCTTTTCCGTGGTCTGCGCCTCTGTTTCAGAGGCTTCCGCATCGTCCGATGCGGAAGCTACGGGCAACATTCCGGACAGGTTACGTACAATAAAATCCGCTTCGGAAATGGCAGGCAAAGGCCAGCCAGACAGTACCTCCTGATGAAGTTCTTCAACTGATAGACCTTTGAATCCTTCCTTCTGCCACAAAGACATTGCGACGATGCGGGCAGCAATCTTCACGTTAATTGCAGTCGCAATGCCCGCGAGCGCTTCCTCACTCATTTCAGTGGTGTCAGCGGCCACCCCTTTGTTCACCTCGGCGATATAGCCGATAAACTCAATTCGCTGCAACGCCGACAGTTCAAAAAGCGTGACGGTTTCGCCGTTATATTCCAGCGGCTCAGTTTTGAGGAACATGAATTACTCCTGTCAGGCAATGGTGACTTTGCTGATAGCCACAAACGAGCCATCATTGGTAATAGCGATGATTTCTACGGTACCGGCCGCAACCCCCGTCACTGTTACAACGGAACCGGAGACAGATACTTTTGCTTTCGACGGATCGGACGATGCCACACGGAATGTTTTATCGGTCGCGCTGGCCGGGAGAACAGACAGATTCAGCGTGGTTGTGGCACCAACAGCTACGGTCGCCGTTGCTTTGTCGAATGATGCCCCGGTCACTGAGATAGCCGGGGTCGTTACTTCTTCGGCCAGTGTGGGTTTACCGCTATTAGTAATTTTAACTGTCCGGGTAATGGTTTCTTTGTTCGTCACCGCTTTGCCCAGACTGCTTACCCAGCCCCGGAAAACATCCACGGCCCCGTTTGGGTATTTAATGCGATACGTCCGAATGGTACCGCCATTGAACCACTGCACCAGTTGCTTTTGCCCTGATTCGCCAGGTTTCCACGCCAGAGTAAGGGATGTATCCCCCGCCGATTTTTGCCCCTGCCCGGTGGCAGTCCAGTCAGCATTTTCATCATCGATGTAGGTGTCATCATATGATTCAGCTGTCATCTCACCTGGCGCGATATCTTTGATCTGTGCATATCGAACCCAGTCAATATCATCTAAGGGGTTGGCAATGCCGGTCCCCTCATAGGCCCAGAACGTAGTACCAGCGCCTTTTACGGGAGCCAGTGGGTTTGGAGTAGCCATAAATGCCTCACATGGTATAGGTGATTGAATATTGCAGGTCGGCAGAGCCCCAGGTCGCCATTTCGTCATCGTGCTGGTAGTCGTAACCTAACGGATTCATCAGCTCAATGAGCTCGCCAAGAGTCGGGACATCCTCAAGAACGGGATAGATACGCGATTCCATCCACGTATCCAGCTCTGTATCCGTAGCGCTACCTTTAAGAAAAACTTCAACATGCAGCGTGGCTGTCCACTGGTCTTCATCAAGCATTTCGCCGGGCGCCTGAGCATCTGTCAGATAAACGGCCACGGCGGGCAAGTCGTCGGCCTCCAGAACGGCAGGGCGACCATCGAACCAGGTGACAGAATCAGTAATGCTGCCTTTGAGTGCATTCAGCACGGCAGCACGAATGTGTGGGTGTTTCATTTTTTGAGTATCAGCCTCAGTTGATTGCGAAGCGCGGCGCCCAGTTCCTTAGGCATGTCGCTTTGCGTCAGTCGGTTGGTTTCCTCCCTGAACGCCGTCGTCAGTGGTTCTGCAAGCGGGATGCTGACCACTTCGATGGGGTGACGACTTTTGGTCGTTCGCCGGAGTACATGCCAGCGACCGTTTTTCAGTTGCTGAATAAAGCCACCAGGGAACGAGAACGGGCCAATACGCAGCACGCTGTTTGCCCCCTGTTTGTCTCGCTTACGACGTGAAAGCCTGACGCTCGCCACACCCAGCTTTATCGCCGGAAGGTTCCCCCTGTTGACGCGGATCAGGGCGCGGGGTTTGTTAACCGACGCTTTTTTTAGCTTTACGCGCTGATTTACCAGCTTTCTCGGTACTTTCGTATCCCCCACAACGATACGGACACTTTTACTGATTGCACGGGCAGCCACCCGGTTAACCGCCTGCGCCGACGCGCGGGGCACTGCTGTTTTGCTGATGCTGTTCAGGTTGGCGATCGCCTGCTCCAGCCCGGTGACGGACATATCAGTCCTCCTACTCGATCCAGATTTGCGGCTTGTTATTGAAAAGCTGATGGCGGGTCACTTTATAGTCAGTCCCTTTCCAGGTGACCTCATCGTTGCGACGTGGCCGGTACGCATCACTGAAAACCACCAGCGACAAACCGTCTCCGACTACCGGCCCCATTTCGGCAACAAAGTGACTTTCTACAGCGGCAAAATCATTACCGTTGATGGTGGCTGTATCAC
The DNA here is from genome assembly GCF_965644225.1 of Phytobacter sp. V91. Classification (NCBI taxonomy): domain Bacteria; kingdom Pseudomonadati; phylum Pseudomonadota; class Gammaproteobacteria; order Enterobacterales; family Enterobacteriaceae; genus Phytobacter; species Phytobacter sp. V91. The sequence goes on from NZ_CBFFRJ010000028.1 coordinate 32,683, forward strand.
TCATACTCCGGATGGTGGCCGCGTCCATGCGTGCCGCCATCTTTTCGAATGGATTAGCCATTGAGCCGAACCAACACCGACGTGCTGTTAGCTGCCGCCCCCTCCCACGCTTTACCTGCCTGGGTAGCATCAGCGCTGGCAAGCTGGATTTTCCCGTCTTTCAGATAAACGGTTTTACCCTGCGCAATGTTGTCGGCCGGAAGTTTGGAAAGGGTCACAACCCCACGGGTCATACCATCACCCGTTTCACCGGGCTGGATGTCCGTGATGGCAATCGCCACCAAATCCCCCAGCGCAACAGGTGAGCCGCTGGTAATAACCTCGGTACCCGCGTTAGTTACAGGGATAGTGCTGCCGTCCTGAACGTAATTTTTCATAAAAGCTCTCCACGGCTCCGGCGGGAGCCGTTTTACAGGCGAAAAAAAAGCCCTGACGGGCTATGCGTTTTGTTTCGAATTACTTGCCGGTGGATTTGACCAGGCCGCGGTAGTCGAGCGGTGCCACACCAGCATCGATACGAACTTTCGTCGCGATACCGTCCGTGGTGAACCCTTCCTGCTGATCGATGTAAGGGGTGTCCACACCGTTAAGATAAGCAACTTCGATGGTATCAGTGCCTCTTGCTGCAGCCAGATACCAGGCATCCGGGTCAGCACTATCAAGACGAGGCTCGGAAATAATTTCGGCAAAGTTCTGGATAGGGTTGTTAACCCCCGCGTTAATATCTGCCCCTTTTACACTGGCCGACTTAATTGTCTGGCTGGCCAGAGTTTCAAGCACCACCGGCACCAGCATATATGCCGGGCGGATATTCAGCGAACGCTCACCTTCTTTTTGCAGACGCATCCGCTGGCGGGCAGCATCCAGGCTGGTGACCGAGATTGCACCCGAAGACAGGTTGTTATGGTCGGCATGGAACAATGCCTTGCCGTCAGAGAGTTTGGTATTGCCGGTCAGCGTGGCGTATACCAGGTCACCGATTGTCCCTTTGGCTGCGCGCCCCATTTTCATAGGAACATCCGTCAACTGATTCAGGTCATCGTTGATGATCGCCTGACGGGTTACGGAGAAAATGTTGCCGTAGGTGGCCAGCGCGATCGTCTCACCTTTGTCGCCGGTAGTCACATACTTGAACTCCGCGCCCTCACGTACTTTTGCCAGTGAGGAGAAACCGCCCATGCCGACGCGGTGTGCCGTTTTAAAATCACTGAGCTGCCCCTTTTTGGTCCACTGCTCAAAGGTTTCAGCCGCTTCTTCCCAGCCCTGCAACAGCGATTTGTTTGCCACATCCAGCAGGATATTACCGAAGTCAGACGTGCTGTGCGTCAGCGCAAGACCTACCATCTGCATCGGGTTGTAGCTGGAAACACCGATCCCGCGCTCAGTAAGCGCCATGCGGGCATATTCACGCAACGTCATGCCGTTGTAGGCGTTGTCGTTCTGGCGTTCTTCGTAGCCCGCACGGAACATCAGCGCCTGGCGAATACCGTCACCGACAATATTACCGTTGCCCGCATAAATATGGGTTTGGGTATTTTTATTGGTCGGCGTGATATCTTTCCCCAGTTCGGCCAGCAGCTTGTCTTTTGCCATAGCCACCGTGCAATCCACGTCGCTGACACACGCGGCCTGCAACGCCTGGTGCTTACCGCCGAACATCGCGAAAAGATCCTGAATACCGTTAACACGCGCTTTTTGTTCCGCGACGACCTGTGCGCGGATGGCGTTTTCATCCAGTACCGGGGTGGGGGCCGGTTGTTGCGGATTCGTCGGATTGGCTGGCTCGCGCGGGTTGACGTTACGCGGCGGCGTGATCATGTTACGAATGCTTTGTGGCATCTTTTCGAACTCCTCAATACGTTTTGACTGAATACAGGCCATTGCCTGTAGAGACGGGGTGGTCTGGTCGGCAAATCCCTGGGCAACACATTCACTGCCGCTCATCCAGGTTTCATCCTCCAGCATGGCGGCAATTTCTTCGGCTGATTTCCCTGTTTTACTGGCATAGGCGGGGATCAAAACTGACTCCATTTTGTCGAGAAGGTCAGCATAATCGCGCATATCGTTTGCATCACCACCCGCGAATCCCCAGGGTTTGTGGATCATCATCATGGTGTTTTCCGGCATGATCACCGGATTGCCGACCATCGCGATCATCGACGCCATTGATGCGGCTACACCATCGATATGAACGGTAATGGCTGCACCGTGGAATTTGAGAGCATTAAAAATGGCGATACCTTCAAAGACATCGCCACCCGGTGAGTTGATATGCAAATTAATGTGGCTGATGTCACCCAGCGCCTGTAAATCACTGACAAACTGACGTGCTGTTACCCCCCAGAATCCAATCTCGTCATAAATATAAATTTCAGCCTCATCCGCCGCGCTGGCTTTCATGCTGAACCAGGAGTTACTTTTTGCGCTGGCTTTCGGGCGGCGGCTCACCCGGTTTCGTTGTTGCTTCGGCACTGGTGCCTCCTTTGTCATTGGCGGGGTCGGTGTCATACACCAGTCCCAGTTCGCGGTTTTCGTCGATCTCCGCTTTTCGGCGGCGTTTCACATCGTCGGGGTTACTTCCTCGCGCACGAACCCAGTCGGATTCTGTTGCCGCCCCACCCCGGATGAGTATCTTCCAGGCATTCGCTTCTTTTGCCGGGTCGATCCATGGCATCACTGGCCCGGAGTAGACGGCAGAATACAGGGTGTCCATATCCAGCCCGCGCGGAACCGTAATTTTCCCTGATAGGATCGCGAGCCGGAGCCAGTTGCGATAAACGTGACGTGTCACGGACCCGATAAACCAGTCCTGGAGAACAAAATACCCGTCCGTTGATTCCACCAGCTCCTGACGCTGGGCACTGTAAGTTCCGTCGTAATTGCGCGAGGCGCTGGAATAACTAATACGTGTACCGGCGGACACTGCACGCAGTTGTCCGTTGCGAAAACCTTCCAAGTTAGTGTTTGGCCGGTCAGACTTAATCATCCCGATATCTTCACCCGGTCTGAGATCGTCGAAGATAATGCCGGGCTGAATTAACAGGTCGCGCTCATCGTCTGTAGCCGCTGCGCCAGTGTCGTCACCATAGGTCTGTCCGTCGCCTTTTTTGATGTACATCCCTAGGGCTGCGGCAATTCGTGCGGCCACCAGCTCGGAATCTTCATACTCTTTCAGCGCACTCAGGCGCATCAGCACCCCGGAAAATAACGAAGTCCCTCTTGACTGGTGCAGGCGTCGGGTAAACTTCAGATGCAGCATGTTTTCTGCCGGAACGTCTTTGGTATCCCACTGTTTGCCAGTCACCGGGCTGTTTTTATAGACCTTGTACTTTTTGGGGCGTCCCCACTCGTTTTTATAGATCCCCTGCGACAACCCCTGCGATTCATCGTTATCCATCGGAACATAATCGGATTCGAGTGCTTCCAGCCAGAAACTGATCCCGGCCACGGGGTTCAGCCCAGGAACGGTACCACTGACCAGTTGAGTAAACACCTCACCATCGCGCAGCCAGCTGCGGAGCATAAGTCGCTCGAGCATAGGTCGGGTAAACTCCCCGGTGACATCAGGACTGACCGACCATTCGGCCCAGGCGGTGCGAATATCGCTGGCGAGCTTTTTTGCTATCTTGCCGTTTTTCAGCAAGGGATGCGGGTCAACAATAATCCCTTCGGAACCGATGACGCGCTCTTCGAGTTTGTCCAGTATTCCGATGACCAGATCGTTATTGTTGTCCAGCCAGCGCGCCTGCTCGCGCAGGGATACCGCCCCGTTCTGGCTCAGCTGGTTGCCGGAGCGATTTTCACGCCTGGCTTTGTGTGTGCGAGTCGGCTTTATGGCTTCAAACGCCTGAATAACCGCTCGCGAACGGAGCCGCGCCGCTTTCCAGCCGGGTGAAATAAGGCCAATTGCATCATCAAGTAAGCTCATCCGAACCTCGCCAGTCTGAAACCCGACCTGCCCTGGCTTTGTCGTAACGCAGTTTCCTTGCGGCGTTCCCACTCCTGCCGCCCCGCGCGGATCTCAGACAGATTTTCAAACGTCATCTGCTGACCATTGAACGTGATAGATTTCCCTTCAAGAACCGCAACTTCAGCGGCGGTGTAATGCTGGATCATGACGTCTATTTCACTGATATTCACAACCAGCCTCCTCCCGTCTGGGTTGTCCACGGATTTGCATCTTCATCAGCCTGCTCTGTTTTCTTCTTCCGCCTGGCGGGCTCTTTGATCACCGGCGGTTTAACCGGCGCGGATGGCGCTTCGCCAGCTTCCGGCGGCGTGTCCTCCAGCCACGTTTCCCGCCGTGCCCACTCTGGCGCATCCGGCCATTTAATTTTCTCGTACCCGTGGAGGGTGGCGAGAGCATCGGCGTAGACGAGAAGGTCAAACGCTTCATTCGCGCCGCGGCCCGGTTTACTCCATTTTCCATCGGTTGAACGCTCCTCATAGGTCAGTTCATCGTAGAACCAGCTGCCGAGCCATTTAGGGAAATGCACATAATTCGGACCAGGCGAATCACGCCACAACGCGTTGTTCACCTGGTCTTTAAGTGCATCGGTCTGGAGAAGATAAAGCGGCACATCACCGGCGGCTTTCGCGCGCCGGGTGGATCGGTCAGTGTTGTCAGGGAAAGTGCGGGTGATGAGTTTCGAGCGACGAACACTGTCGCCCTTAAAGAGATAAATCTTTTTGCCCAGCCCTTCACGGCGGCATTTGCGCCAGAATTTGTACGCGTTGTCGGTGACACCATCTTCACCGCCGGAGTCGACCGCCATTGCCATGAGCCGCATGCGCTTAGCCGGGTCACTGGCTAATACCCATGATTTTTCGAACACGTCAGACAGCAGTAAATCCCAGTCTTCCGGGTAACTGGCCGGATCTATGGGGTAACACTCGCCGTGCTCATTGGCCCTTAATGACTGCCGGATATTGTAGCGATCCACCACCCAACGTTCTCCCTGCGCACCGTAGCCAGTCACCTGCACCACGAAGCGCCGGGATTTACCGCCCTGCACATCGACCGTTGCGGTCATAAACAGCACACCTTCCGGCACTGCGCGTTTCGGCACGTCCTCGGCGCGCTGCTCCAGCAATTCACTTTTACGCTGTTCAAGGTTGGCGCGGGGCAGATATGGCCGCCCGAAGTCAGTATTTACCACCGTTTTGAGCGTCTCTTCACTCTGGGTGGCTTCATATTCCTGTTCTGCGGTCAGGAATTTGTAGATCATCTGCGCCCAAGTCTGGTAAGCGGCGGCTGGCCCCTCCATCCAGAATGACGCGATACGCGAGCGGCGCGGCTCACCATATCTGTTGCCGTCACGGTCGATTTTTTCCCCGTCCCGCAACCAGACAGAAAGAATGTTCAGGTCGCGTTTCATCTCCGGCGTAATTTTGCCTTTACATGCAGGGCACTGGAGATAAGCGGATTCACTTGCCAGCACAGGGTCGGATAATTCCCGGTAACCCATCATGTTTGCGACTTCTGGCTGGAAATATTCCCCGCAGTGAGGGCACGGCCAGTACAGGCGGCGGCGGTCGCCACGGTTAAAGAGCGACAAAATCCCGGTGGTCGGCGGCGCTTCATGCGCAGACGAGGGACGCCACTTTGTGTCACGAATATCACGACCAGGGGAGCTTTCAACCAGTGTCATCCCGCTGGACATAAAGGTGGTGGTACGCTTGGAGCCCAGGGAAAATGCATCACCTTCCCCGTCGATATCCTCAGGGAAGCGGTCATAGTCGGTGAGCGCCACGCTTTTATAATCCGACGACGACATAATGTTGACCGACGGCCAGCCGAGCTTAAGGTAGTTCCCGGCACGAAAGGTGCGGTCGTGGACGTTGTTATCATTACGACGTGGGCTGAGCCGCGATTTCACCTCGGGGCTACAGCGAAATGTGCGATCGAGGCGTTTCTTTGAGTGCTCACGCGCTTTCTCTTCTGACACCTGAATGACCAGCATGTCGGCGGGATCGCAAACGATGTTATAGACAATCCAGCCATCAATCAGGCCAATGGTTTTCCCTGTTCGTGCGGGGCCGACGAACACCACTGCATCATATTCGCGGGATGCAAGGCAGTTCATCGGTTCGATTATGTAAGGGGCCAGATTCGGATCCCATGGAACGGAGTTACCTGCTCCCATCGGCACACGCATATACGCACTGACCGCATCGGCCACCTGCATACGACGCGGGGCACGTAAAATGCCGGAGACATCGCGGCGAAGCCCCCTGGCAGATGCCCGTTTTGCCATCAGTCCTCCTCTGGCTCATCCTCCTCTGGTTCGGCGTCCATTACTTTTTGTGCGACCTGATCGCGCAGGTCATCAATCACGCTTTGCACGCGCGAGACCGCGACGGGCGTCAGCGCACAGTCGCGTTCAAGAATGTCCGGGAGTGTTTCAAGCACCATGACGACGGCTTTCGCCATCAGTGAAAATTCTCTTGCAACGTCTTCAGCGGGAATGAGCTGCTTAGTCTCAACCTCGAATTTCAGCCGCTCATTCTCCGCTTTCCAGTGTGCGAGCCTGTCTGCGGGGTCCATCTCTTCGACGTTTGCCGTGGAGACAGTCGGGATCATCAGTTCGCTCAAAATATCCGTGACGAGAAAGAGCTTGAGCTTGCTGTTGCTGCCAGCTGCTGGCGCAACATTTTTTAGCCTTGCGGCAACCGTCTGCCGGTGCACACCCGTGATGCCAGCCAACTGGTTGATGTTGAGTTTTAACGACGCGATTTCCTGGTCCATGATGGTGAACACTTTTTGAACGATTCGACATCATTGAAAATCCGCATACTGGAAAATCAATAACCTGCACACATGATGATGATGACTATAAAATTAGAAAACTAGCCGAAACCCGCGACCCCGCCGCCCCGTGGCAGGCTGAGCCTCAGGAGTACCTTTTGAATGATAATGATTATCATTTATATATGAATCCACCGTTTAGCCATCCAAACGGCTAAAATCACACCTAATGCCGTTCGCCTCGCGCTATTTGGACGTCTAGGCGTCCATTTAATCACCATCTCAGGCATTCCTCACGCACATACGCTTGATTCCGTCAGTTGTTTGACTCTGGCATTTGACGCTGTTCCTCGATGTCTCGGATTCCCGCTAACTGGTTGTTGGCTATTTCTATGGCGGCGAGCAGAGGCTGAATCCACAATACCGCCTGGCAATAGGTCAGGGTGCTGGTGGTAGTGGCGCTGTTACTGCCTGAGTCAGCCCCGGCGGTATCGGTACGCATTGCGCTGGCACGTATACGGTTCGCGTATTCGAGCAACCCACTAGCGACAGCAGCAGGAACAGGCAGATCACATGTTTTTTCACGGCGTAATATCTCCCGGTATTCAATTACCGTTTTTCGCTGTTTCCGGCCGTAATTGCGTTTGCCCGAGTGGCAAGCATAGCTGTTTGATTAAACCGGTTGATGTTGAATGCCTGAGTGGCGATCGCCTGCCCCTGCAATTTGTTGTCGGATTCGAGCACGCGCTTATCGCTCTCGGCGGCGCTCAGATCAGACTTAGCGAATGACAGCAGTACAGCCAGGGCAGCGATAATAACCACGGCAACCAAAGCGGTGATGAAAGTTGCGCGGTTCACTGGTCTATACCCCAGCACGTTAACGCGCTTTCCTGATCCCGACGTTCGACCTGTCCGTAGCAGCCGTTCTTCTGGCCTTTAGTCAAGCGACAGTCACGCCCGCCGTCTTTAATCCACCAGCGGATTGCCGCGCAAGCGCCTTTGCGGTCGCCAGCGTTAATGCGCTGATAGAACGTTGAAGGGAAGCACTTGCCGGGGCCAATGTTATACGGGCAAAACGAGGCAATCCCGGCTTTCTGAGGTTCGGTCAGCGGAACGTGGATATTTCGGGCAACCCACGCCAGCGCAGCGTCACGCTCTTTAGCGTTAACCTGATCGCATTTGGCCTGCGTCAACTTCATGCCCTGGATAACAGATTTGCCATCCACCAGCGTGGCGCCACGGCAAATTGTCCAGATGCCGCCACCGTCCCGATAAGCCGTCAGGCTGTTACCCTCTTTCTCATCCAGGAACTGATCCAGCAGCACCGGCGCTGATGCGCCAGCAGCCATGAGAGCGAGCATGGCGGCACTTAATTTATTTCTCAGAGCTGGTGACATAGCCATTTAAACGGTCCTCCCTCTCTTTGCGCCTGTAATACCAGTTCACCGCGCAGGTGATGATTGTGCAGGCGATACCAACAACGATCGCCCAGTCACTCAGGGTCATGCCTGCTACCTTGTCAGCCAAAACCCACACCTCTGTTTTTGTCACGTCGGCATATGCCTTTGCTGATACACCGCAGCCCGTCAGCGCGGTCCCGGTGCCGTATGAAAGCCTGCTGTATATCGTGCTCATTCTGGTCATAGCCTCACCTCCGATAATTCGGATGGTGCTGTGTGTGGAAAGGATTCAGGCCTTCGGGCGGCATTTAACGACAGGCTGACTGAGAGAGTTGCCCGAGGCCTGAAAATGAAAAAACCCGCATTTTGCGGGCTAACTGGTTATGTTGAATTTTTTTGTGTCATCGCGGCTATTTCGGCGATTGTCTGGTCGTATCGCTCCTTTTCAATTTCAACGCCGATTGCCCCTCGCCCCAGTTCTATTGCCTCTTTGATTGACGATCCGGAACCCATGAAAAAATCGGCAACAACGTCTCCGGGCCTGCTGCTGGCATTGATTATCTGCCGCATCATTTCCCGTGGTTTTTCGCAGGGGTGTTTGCCCGGATAGAACTGCACCGGCTTATGTGTCCAGACATCCGTGTAAGGTACCGCCGCAGTCACTGCAAAATATCGCCGGAGAGATTTGTACTCCGACAGCAATTCGCAATATTTCCGATTGAGAGACTGATACGTGGCCACCAGCTGATGATGGGGCTGCGCCAGGCTGCTGCTCTGGTGTCGTTCATGCGCTATGCGACTGAATAACGCCTGCAATTTGCAATAATCAACTTCTGATGGCAACTGCCACTGACTGGCCCCAAACCAGTGCGAAACCATGTTTTTCTTGCCTGTTGCTTCCACAATTTCTTTCGCAGAAACGTTGAGAGATTTCCGGGCATTCTGGAAATACTCGATTAACGGAGCCATCAGGTTTCGTTTTAGTTCAGTGCTTTTACCTTCGTAGCCATCATCTTTATGACGGTATGGTCCGAGGTAATGGTCAGCGAAAAGAATTCGTTCGGTTGAAGGAAAATAAGCCCGGAGGCTCTCTTTGTTACATCCTTTCCATGGCCCTGCGGGTTTAGCCCAAATGATATGGCTCAGGAGATTAAAGCGCTTCCTCACCAGCAGCTCTGTTTCAGCAGCAAGCCGGTGACCGCAAAAGAGGTAAATGCTCCCAGTCGGCTTAAGCACCCGCCAGAATTGCTCCAGGCAGCCATCAAGCCACTTAAGGTAATCCTCATCACCATTCCACTGATTATCCCAACCATTCGGCTTAACTTTAAAGTAAGGCGGGTCGGTGATAATCAGGTCAATAGAGTTATCCGGGATAGTTTGTATAAAACGCAGACAGTCATCGTTGACTAAATAAGCACTGGATATTTTTACAGTATTTTCCATAGATCAATAAGCACATTTATTGTATGCTCACTTCGCTTTAGCGCTAAAGCGGTGGGCCTTGGTTCGCTTATGACCTTGACTATGAGCGAATGGCTGGCCGGGTGCTACAACACCCACCAGCCGCCCATTTCCACAGCAAAAAAGCCGTCATGTAGTGACGACACTCAACAGAAAAGAAATCGGTCCGCATCTGCGGGCCTTTTTTATTGACGGGAATAAAAAAACCCCGCCGAGGCGAGGTTTCAGATTTATGCGGTTGCTTTTAGTCGCTGCCATCGCGGCGCAGCTCTGCCAAGCATGACCCAATTAAACAGTTTTCTGTCCCGTTTTCAACTCCACTTTGCTTTCATGGCACTTTTTGCAAAAAACAATGGTGCTGACTTGCTGCTGTTCAGCAGTCTCACGGCGTACAGCCAGGAACAATTTTGCCCTGAAAATCTCCAGGCACCAGCGAACCCGTCTGCGCGCCTCGCTGTTGGTTAGCCAGGGGGCGACTGACTGTAGGTCTCTGGCGATATCGCTGATTTTGTTTCTGGTCGTATAAAACTGCATGCCTACCATGTAAACCGGATCATCAGCCTTAAACGTTTTGAGCGTTACACTCTCGATGAAATCGGCATCGTCCCGGCGTTCGGCCTCTGCAATCATTTCCCTCAGGGATAACGATCCCCAGAGCAATGTTTTCGCCCGAACAACACCCCGCACCCCTCTGTATCCCTCTTTGCGCGCCTGCTCAAGTGCATTGGTAATTTGCGACAATTGATTGTCAGACCAGTCGGATTCATTAGCTTCTGACACGAAGCGACGGCAATTTTCCAGTCGGTATTGCGCGCGTGTTTTGCCACCAACGCATTCACCCCAGACAGTGAGTAGCGACGATATCCAGCCAGACTGGACGGATGTCAGCGGAGTGAATTTACCCAGGTAACTTTTACGGGGCGCCGTGGCGATAATCTCCAGACCAGCATAATGCTGACGACGTTGACGTGGTGTCATCTTCTTCTCCTTTACGCCAGAACACCCAGCGCAAATGCGCGGTCCAGCAATTTAATAATCAACTCCGGTTGCGTGCCGTATTGGCGTTCGAACGCAGCCGGGTTGTTGTGCAATTCGGTGTGGTGCTTTCGACAAAGTGGAATCGTGAATGCGTCATGAGACTTGGTAGCCATACCGCCCTGCCCCCAGCCAATGAGGTGATGAGAGTCATCAGCTGGCTGCCCGCAGCATGCACATGGTTGGGATTTAACCCAGGCGAGGAATTTGGGGTTTTCCCAGCGAATACGTTTTGGCCGGGAAAACAGGGTTTGGGGGGCGACGGGATCCACTTTTACCGAGACAACAGCTTTTCGTGACGCTGGCTTTGGCAATGCAGCTTTTGCCACTTTTTCAGACAGAATGCTGGTGGCCGGCAGCGATGGCACAATGTCACATTCGCGCATCACCGATTGTGGTTCTACCTCGGGCATCCCCATTGCCCTGCGTGCAGTGAACTCGGAAATAGCACTGAAGACGCCCCGGAGAACAGCCCACCAGCAAAGCTCTGGCAGCGTCACTTCATGGTCGTCTGGTAATCGCAGTTCTCCACGGATAGCGCGAAGTATCCAGGCCGCTGCGTTTTTGGCGGCAATCGGATCCAGTTCCTGGCTGGCGGCGTCACGCAGTTGGTTGTCGCAATGCCAACAAAGGCACACTGCACTGCCAGCATGGCGTAGCGTAACAAACTCTTTATGATGATAAGCCGAATGCGGCCACTGGCAGGCGCTGCCCCGGTGGAGCAGCCAGTTTTCCAGGCCGTTAATGCCACCGGCCGCTTTCACGACCTGTTGGTGTGTAAAAAATGAGATTAACGACGGATCTTCACTGAGGGGCTGACGTGCTGGTGGCACGGCGCCAGAGGGTAGCTCTGCCATATTTGCCGGTTGGCTTTCCACCAGCACACGGCCAGACATGAAAATATGCATCAGCTCGCGGCCAGGGCGTAGCAGCACCACCCCCATTTCGCGGGCGATGTCCGGTTTCAGCAGCGCGCGAGTCATGCCGTCTCCCGGATAATTATTTGCCCGGTTTCGCCCCAGACTTTAGTAACGCGCCCGTCCCAGATTCGACAGTCGTCCTCGAAAATCGAATCCAACAACGCTTTCTCCAGATTGTCTTTGTCCGGCTTTTGCTGGTGAGGTTTTCCGGCATACTCAGCGCGTTTTTTCTTGCTCCAGCTTACAGGCATAGGGAGAACGAAAATGACGTGGTAACCCGATTCAGGCAGGGTCACCCCCATTTTTTGAATCTGGTCTTTATAACGCCAGTACGCACTCGTCGCCGGGCGCTTTTTCCACTTATCGCGCTGAGTCATGCGGGGCTTGCCCATCGGCACTATTGGGTAGATTTGCTCGCTCACTCCCAGTGCCTCCACTGGTAGGTTCTATCAGCGCGTGGTGGTTTGTCCGACTCAGGCAAGCGGACGCTGACAATCCAGCTCTTATAGTCAGGAGCAAGGCTTTTTTCGGTTTCGACGTGCTTTGCCGTGTAGCGGTCCACCAGCTCGGTGGCTTGTTCGGCGGTGAGGTCGGTATGCGTGAACCAGCCCTTTTTCATGCAGCACCCCGCATGGATGCAGGATGCAAGAAAGCGCTGGCGTCGATAAACGTCAGGCTCGGGTGATGTCGGTATTTCGAGGTGGTTTTCTGCGCCATGGGCTCTCCGTGGCGCAGCAGACTGCCAGTTGTTCAGGCTGGCTATGTGACTATATCAGAATGTGGGGCGGGCGTGTAACCGGCTCGTTCGAGCATTTGCATAAACATGTTGGGGGTGCCGATTATCTCTTCAGGCAGCATGGGCCTGAAGCTAAATTTATCCCCCTGCCGGTACAGCAGCGCTTTGCATCGGGCGGGCATGTCGAACGTCAGCACCACAACGCCGTCATCGCGGCGAACCAGATCATACCTGGTCAAATCATCACTATCCACTCCCCCCCCCCTTTTGCGCCCCAGACGACTCTCCACTCTTATTTTTCCTGGCGTTAGCCAATAAATCAAATACTGTTGATATATGGGTCTTCCCCTGTTGTGGTGGCTGTTGTAGGCTTTTCGCTGTTGACCCAACAACAGGAGGAAAACCACTTGAATAA
>NZ_CBFFRJ010000029.1:0-45167 GCF_965644225.1 Phytobacter sp. V91
TGTGGCATCAGGTCAAACACGGTAGCAGTGTACCCGCCTGGTGGCGGGTAACTGAAGTGACTTTAAACATACAAGGGTTGGGGTGAGGGGGATCACCACTCAGCGGGCAAAGAACCCGGCGACGACCTGCTCCGGGGTAACCACGCCGCTATCGAGCACCCAGCCGCTGATCAAAGCGGCTGGGGTGACGTCAAACGCCGGGTTATAGACCTGCGCATTTTCCGGCGCCCACTGCACCGCGCCAAAGCTTCCGGCAACGCCCGTCACTTCAGCAGCAGTACGCTGCTCAATAGGAATCGCCTCTCCGTTCGGGCAGTTCGGATCCAGCGTGGTTTGCGGGGCGGCAACGTAGAACGGAATACCGTGGAATTTTGCCAGTACCGCCAGGGAATAGGTGCCGATTTTATTCGCCACATCGCCGTTGGCGGCAATCCGGTCTGCGCCGACCCATATCGCATCCACCTGCCCTTTTGCCATCAGGCTGGCGGCCATTGAATCGGTGATCAGCTGATAAGGTACGCCCAGCTCGCCCAGCTCCCAGGCCGTTAAGCGACCGCCCTGCAACAACGGGCGTGTCTCATCGACCCAAACGTTAGCTACTTTGCCTTGTTCAAAGGCCAGGGCAATCACGCCCAGCGCTGTGCCGACGCCCGCCGTCGCCAGCCCGCCGGTATTACAGTGGGTAAGCAGACGACTGCCAGGCGTCACCAGAGCGCTGCCCGCCTGCGCGATGCTGGCGCACAGGGCTTTATCTTCTTCAATCAGACGCAACGCTTCTGCCGCCAGCGCCGGAGCAAAATCTTCCTGTGCCAGTGCCAGTTTCATCCGATCGAGGTTGTTCATCAGATTGACGGCTGTCGGGCGTGAGGCTCGCAGCGTCTCCAGCGACTGCGCGAGTTCGTCGCGACTCTCTCCCTTCTCTGCCAGCAACGCCAGTAGCAGGCTGGCGGAGAGGCCAATCAGCGGCGCGCCGCGTACACGTAAGGCATGGATATGCTCCACCAGCAGGGCGACCGAATCCGCAGCCAGCCAGCGCTTCTCCTGCGGCAGTGCCTGCTGGTCGAGAATAAATAACCGGTTGTCTGCAATCCGCAGGCTGGTGGTCTGTAATGTCTGCATAGCGTTAAATCCCTGTTGCGTTGTTGTATCGTATTGTGTCAGGATGAAGTCCGGATGTATAGACGTCTGAATGGCTTTATTAGCATAAGAACATGAGGAACAGGCAATGTCGCAATACCGTACCTTCAACGCCCATGACGCCGTGGCGTATGCACAACAATTTGGTGGCCTGGACAACCCGTCTGAGCTGGTTGAGGCGCAGGAGGTCGGCGACGGAAACCTGAACCTGGTGTTCAAGATTTTTGATAACCAGGGTGTCAGTCGCATCATCGTTAAACAAGCCCTGCCCTATGTGCGCTGCGTCGGCGAATCCTGGCCGTTGACCCTGGATCGCGCCCGTCTCGAAGCGCAAACCCTGGTAGAGCATTACAAACATGCACCGCAGCACACGGTGCACATCCTCCATTACGACCCGGAACTGGCGGTGATGGTAATGGAAGATCTCTCCGATCACCGAATCTGGCGCGGCGAACTGATTAAAAACAATTACTACCCGCAGGCAACACGCCAGTTAGGGGAGTATCTGGCGCAAACCCTGTTCCACACCAGCGATTTTTACCTGCATCCACATGTAAAAAAAGCCCAGGTTGCGCAGTTTATTAACCCGGAAATGTGCGAAATCACCGAAGATCTGTTCTTCAACGATCCCTACCAGATCCATGAGCGTAATAACTATCCAGCCGCGCTGGAAGCGAATGTCGACGCCCTGCGTCAGGATGCTGAACTGAAACTGGCGGTCGCCGCCCTTAAGCACCGTTTCTTCTCCCACAGCGAAGCCCTGCTGCACGGCGATATTCATAGCGGCTCGATTTTTGTCGCCGACGGCAGCCTGAAAGCCATCGACGCGGAGTTCGGCTACTTCGGGCCGATTGGCTTTGATCTGGGAACCGCCATTGGCAACCTGCTGCTGAACTATTGCGGCCTGCCAGGCCTGCTTGGCATCCGCGACGCCGCAGCAGCTCGCGAACAGCGTCTTTTGGACATTCAGCAATTGTGGACCACCTTTGCAGAACGCTTCCAGGCGCTGGCTCGCGAGAAGAGCCGCGATGCCGCCCTTAGCGTGCCGGGTTATGCATCAGAATTCCTGAAAAAAGTGTGGGTCGATGCGGTGGGTTTCTGCGGTACGGAATTGATTCGCCGCACCGTAGGGCTGTCTCACGTGGCCGATATTGACACCATTGCCGATGAAGAGATGCGCCATGAGTGCCTGCGCCACGCCATTTCACTGGGCAAAGTGCTGATCCTGATTGCCCCACGCATTGAAAACGTGGAAGAGCTGATTGCCAGAGTGCGCCAGTACAGTTAAGTGCGGTCACCCGGATGGCAACGAGGCCTGTCCGGGCACTGTTTTTCTCCCTCTCCCCGTGGGAGAGGGCCGGGGTGAGGGCATCAGGCCGCACTCACCCCAGATACTCAATCACCGACAAGCCGCCGTTGTAATCCGTGCTGTAGATAATCCCCTGCGCATCCACAAACACATCGCATGACTGAATCACCTGTGGTCGCCCTGGACGCGTATCCATCATCTTCGCCGGCGCGGCTGGCACCAGTGCGCCGGTCTCAACCGGACGATACGGGTTAGAAATATCATACGCCCGCACGCCAGCGTTCTGGTAAGTGGCGAAAATCAACGTTGAGCTGATAAAGCTGCCAGGACGGTTTTCGTGCAGATTATGCGGCCCGAAGTGCGCCCCTTTCGCCACATAGTCAATCTCGTCCGGCTGTGGGAAGGTGGAAATACTCACCGGGTTCGCCGGTTCACGGATATCGAACAGCCAGATAAGCTTCTCGCCATCTTCCTGATTATCGAGTACCGCTTCATCCAGCACCACCAGCAGGTCACGGTCCGGTAACGGCAATGCGGTATGAGTACCGCCGCCAAACGGTGGGCTCCAGTTACGGTGGCTGATAAGCTTCGGCGCAGTACGGTCTTTCACATCCAGCAGCGTCAGGCCGCCGTCACGCCAGCTACCGTAGGCGGTATCGCCCGCGATAATGGCGTGGTGCAGCGCATAGCGTTTGCCTGCTTCCCAGTCCGGCGTTTCACCTGCCGCCTGGTTCATCCCCGGCAGCCACCAGCGCCCTGCCACTTCAGGTTTACGCGGATCGGCCAGGTCGATAGTCAGGAAAATGTAGTCACTAAAGCCGTCAATCAGCGCGGAAACATAGGCCCAGCGCCCGCCCACATACCAGATGCGGTGAATGCCGATGCCATTGAGCGACAGGAAACTAATCTCACGCGGCTTGTCCGGCGTGGAGATATCAAAAATACGCAGCCCGGCGCTCCAGCCTTTGTCCTGTACATCGCTGACGGTATCGCCCACCGAACGGGTGTAGTAGACCTTTTCATCAGCAAAGCGGGCGTCGGCAAAGAGATCGCGGGCGTTGATCACCAGCAGAAGGTCGTCATGCGCCTGCAGGTGCACATTCCAGGTGCCGGGCGGCGCCGGTACATAGCCTGCGGGTTTCGGGTTTTTAGGATCGCGTACATCGACGATAGAGAAGCCTTGCGAGACCATATGGCCGATATACGCAAAGCCACGGTGCACCATCAGCTGTACGCCGTCGGGGCGGCCACCCTGGTCGCTATGACCGATCAGCCGCATGTTGCGGCTAAATTCCGGGCGTGGAAGTTCTGTTGCCATTGTGATTCCTTTTTAAGCCGGGGTGCGGTTTGTGGCCCTCACTCCGGCCCTCTCCCACGGGGAGAGGGAGAAAAGCAATCCCCCTCAGGTGAGAGAGGGAGAAAAGCGTCCGTTACTTCGCTTTCGCTTCCAGCGTGGCGAACCACGGGGCGATAAAGTCTTCGGTCTGGCCCCAGCCTGGGATGATTTTCGCCAGCGATGCCACGTTCACCGCACCAGGCTGTGCTGCCAGCAGCGCCTGAGGAATAGCCGCGGCTTTAAAATCATAGGTTGCAGGGGTCGACTCACCGGCAATCTTGTTGGCGATCAGGCGCACGTTGGTGGCACCAATCAGTTTCGGATCCACCGCCACGCTCACTTTCCACGGGCTGTTGGACTCACGCATCAGCTGCAGATCCTGGTTGGAAACGTCAATGCTGTAGAGTTTGATCTCGGTGCGACCGTTCTCTTTCAGCGCTTTGTACGCCCCCTGGCTAAAGGCATCCCAGGTTCCCCAGATTGCATCGATCTGCCCTTTCGGGTATTTCGCCAGTACCGCGCCTACTTTGTTGGCAGTGTCGCCCTGGACGTCGGAAGAGACTGCGCCAATGGATTCCAGCTCTTTAATGCCCGGATACTCTTTCAGCAGTTCAGCATAAGCCGCCTGGCGACGCTCCATCGGCGGGAAACCAGCAACCCACAGTTTGATGATATTGGCTTTGCCATTAAAGTCTTTCGCCAGTGCGCCAAAGGAGAGTTTGGTCAGGGAGGCGTCATCCTGCTGAGTGACAGTCACGCCCGGAATTTCACCGTTAACGGCGGTATCAAAGACCGATACTTTAATACCGGCATCAACCGCTTTTTTAATCAGCGCGGTGGAGTACGGATCGCGCCCCTGAGACAGGATAATCCCGTCATATTTCTGGGTAATGGCCTGGTTAATAAAATCCTGGAACTTAGCGTCATCGCCGTTGCTCAGGAAAGTACTCACTTTGAAGCCCAGCTTTTTGCCTTCCTGCAACGCGCCGGAGACAAACTGCGTGGTGTTGTCATCAGAACCAAGGTTACGAATCAATGCAATGCGAATCGGGCCGTTGTGGCTGGCAATCGCGTCCGGAATAGGTGCTGGTGTTGCCGCATAACCTGGCAGAGCGCTCAGTAATCCCAGCGTCAGTAAAGAGAGTGCTACCTTTTTCATCTGTTATCCCCTGAATAATTAACGACGCTGGAAGTAAGTCAACGCAAGGGCACCGGCCAGCACCAGCCCCTTAATAATGTCCATGGCGTAATACGGCACCGAGAGCATCACCAGTCCGTTTGACAGCACGCCGAGAATGACCGCTCCGACCAGCGTACCGAGCGCATTGGGTTTACCGGAACCGGCGAGAGAGAAACCAATCCATGCTGCCGCCACGGCATCCATCAGATAGCCGCCACCGGCGTTCACCTGGGAGGAACCGATACGCGAGGCCAGCAGAATGCCGCCAAGCCCGGCCAGCAACGAGGCAATCACATAGGCCGCCACTTTGTAGCGGGTGGTACGAATGCCGGATAAGCGCGCCGCTTCCGGGTTGCCGCCAATGGCGTACATCCGGCGACCGTGAGTGGTGAGCGACAGGCCAAGCTGCGCCACAACCGTCACCACCAGCATAATGATAACAATGGTCGGCACCTGCCCCAGCAGGCCAAAGGCCTCCGGAATCAACCCTTCAGCCATCTCGCCGCTCGGCAGCACCATGTTCTGGGTGATGGACCCGCCGTAGCTGTAAGTCATCGCCACACCCTGAATAACAAACAGGCTGCCGAGGGTGGCAAGCATGTCGGGAATACGCAGCACCACAATCAGAAATGCGTTGAACAGGCCAACCAGCGTACACAGCGCCAGGGTCACCAGAATGGCTTCGGTGGTGCCAAAGCCATGCCAGACAAACAGCGAAATCACCAGCGAGTTAGCGAGTGATGCGGTGGAGCCAACCGAGAGGTCAAAACCGCCGATGGTCAGTGAAATCGATACCCCAACCGCGATCACCGTAACGATAGCGATTGAACGTAAGATATTGATGATATTAAAGGGATCGAGAAAGTTATCCGACGCCAGGCCAAAAATGGCAACCAGAGCGACAACGGTCAGCAACATGCCCCATTTATAGAGAAAATCAAAAAATTGCTGACGGGATGACACCGCAGCCTTAACTGAAAGGGCTTTGCTCACGCTGCCGTTCCTCCGGTGGAAAAATAAAGTAATGTCTCTTCGCGGGCCTCCTCGCCCTTCACTTCTGCAACAATGCGCCCATCCCAGAGCACACAAATACGGTCGCACAGGCCCACCAGTTCGGAAAACTCCCCGGAGGCATAAATCACGCCCTTGCCTTCCCGGGCCAGCCCGTCAATCAGCTGGAACAGGTCGGTTTTGGCTTTGACGTCGACCCCTTTGGTCGGTTCGTCAAAAATCACCACGTTGGCGTTGCCGCGCAGCCATTTACCGATGGCTACTTTCTGCTGATTACCGCCGGAAAGGCGGCGTAGCTGCTGACCTGGGCCGGTAGTACGCACACCAACGCGGGCAATCACTTCCTGCGCCCAGCGCCAGGCCTGGCGATGACCAAACAGACTCCAGCGCGAGAAGGTGTTGTCCGCGCTGACGGCAAGGTTCATAACAACAGGCTCTTCGATAAAGATGCCCTCTTTACGCCGCTCTTCCGGCACCAGCGCCAGCCCACGGATAACCGAATCCGCCGGATCGCGCGGCCGCCAGGGCTGGCTGTTAAGCTCGCCGCGCACCACGCTGCTTTTATTCGCGCCGAACAGCGCTTTGCATAATTCAGTTTTTCCCGCCCCGGCAAGGCCGGCAATACCGAGAATTTCCCCTTTGCGCAGACGCAGAGAGATATCTTTCAGCAGCTGCGCGTCATGCAGACCATCAATACTCAGCAGCACCTCATCGCTATGAGGCGGGCGACGCGGCGGGTAGATATCACTCAGTTCATGGCCGAGCATCTTCTCGACGATTTGCTCCCCGGACAGCTCAGCCATCGGGCCGGATTCAATCAGTTTGCCGTCGCGCAGTACGGTCAGGGTGTCGCAAATCGCTTTCAGTTCATGAATACGGTGGGAGATAAAGACCACCCCGATCCCCTGTTTTTGCAGGCGGCGGACCACGGTGAACAAGCGCTCACTTTCATGTTGATCGAGAGGCGCCGTAGGTTCGTCGAGGATCAGAAACCGACAATGGTGGGAGAGCGCACGGGCCAGCAAAATTTGCTGCTTCTCTGCCAGCGTGCAGGTGTCGATAACCCGGCGCACGTCCATGGCGACATCCAGCTGCGCCAGCGCCTCCTGCGCAAGCTTACGCATCTCGCCCCAGCGCCAGGTATGCCCCGGCTCAGCCAGTCTGTCCAGCATGATGTTTTCGGCAATCGAGAGACCAGGGATCAGCGCCACATCCACTTCCTGCTGCACCAGATGAATACCCAGTTGTTTGGCGTCACGCGGAGTTCGAATGGAGACCGGCTGGTTATTGATAACGATTTCGCCTTCGTAGTGATCATGCGTGCCGCATAACACTGCCATCAGGGTCGATTTACCCGCGCCGTTAGCCCCCGTGAGTGCATGAACTGAACCGCCTCGCAGGGAAAAATCGACTTGCGACAATGCGTTAAATCCGCCAAACGCCAGGCTAATTGTGCGCATTTCGAGGTGGTGAGTGCTCATCTGACGCGAGTTCCTGATTAATAAGTTTATTTGATGAATTTTTCATAGCCCGCCTTGACTGGCAACGACAGAAAAGGCATAAGATAAAGCTAAATAATATTAGCCATCCGGATGTCCAGACATAACATCAGGCTAGCGATAGTACACAAGGACACAACAAATGAGCAACACTAATATTCGCGTCGTCACCGGCCCGGCCAATTATTTCTCTCATGCGGGCAGTCTTGCCCATCTCCATGACTTCTACACGCCTGAACAACTCTCCCGCGCGGTGTGGATTTACGGTGAGCGAGCCATTGAAGGCGCGCGTCCGTTCCTGCCGGAAAGTTTTAACGCTGAGGGAGCAAAGCATCTGTTGTTTAAAGGCCATTGCAGCGAACACGATGTGGCGGAACTGGCTCAGTTATCCGGTGACGATCGGGCAGTGGTGATTGGCGTGGGCGGCGGCGCATTGCTGGATACCGCTAAAGCCGTGGCGCGCCGTCTGGGCTTACCGGTGGTGGCTATCCCGACAATTGCCGCTACCTGTGCGGCCTGGACGCCGCTTTCTGTCTGGTACAACGATGCCGGTCAGGCCCTGCACTTTGAAATCTTTGACGATGCCAATTTCCTGGTGCTGGTGGAGCCGGAAATCATTCTCAATGCCCCGGCGGAATATCTGCTGGCGGGGATCGGCGATACCCTGGCGAAGTGGTACGAAGCTGTAGTGCTGGCGCCACAACCGGAGAACCTGTCGCTCACCGTGCGGCTTGGCATTAATAATGCGCTGGCGATCCGTGATGTGTTGCTTGAGCGCAGTGAAGAAGCGTTAGCGGATCAGGCACGTGGGGAAGTGACGCAGGCGTTTCGCGACGTGGTGGATGCGATCATTGCCGGTGGCGGTATGGTCGGCGGTCTGGGCGAGCGTTACACCCGCGTTGCCGCCGCCCATGCGGTGCATAACGGCTTAACCGTGTTGCCGCAGACGGAAAAATACCTCCACGGCACCAAAGTGGCCTACGGGATCCTGGTACAAAGCGCCCTGCTCGGTCAGGATGACGTGCTCACACAGTTAGTGAACGCCTGGCAGCGCTTTAACCTGCCGACCACGCTGGCGGCGCTGGATGTGGACATCAACAATCATGAAGAACTGAACCGGGTCATTGCTCACACCCTGCGCCCGGTAGAGACTATTCACTATCTGCCGGGAGAAATAAGCCCGGCAACGCTGCGCGCGGCCTTTGAAAAAGTGGAATATTTCTCCCGCTAACTCAGGCAGGCCATAACACCATGGCCATACGTGCAATACTCAGCAGCGTTTCACGGCCCGCACCGTCGCGGGCCTGAATCGACATCCCTTGCTGAACGCTGATATAGAGACGCGTCAGGGCTTCTACGTCCACCGAATCAGGTAAATCGCCCTGTTTCTGCGCCTGCGCCAGCCGCGCTTTTAACAGATCGATACCACTTTCCCGTAGTCGACGAACCAGCGTCCCCAGCCTGTCGTGACCTTCACTGCCTACCGCCGACAGCGTAACCATACAGCCGTGCGGCATGTCGTTTTGCGTCAGCATCTCAGCAGAGCGTTCAAGCCACAGCCACACCGCCTGACGCGGCGAAGGCTCGGTGGTCATATGCCCCCAGATACGCGGCGCAACGGACTGTTCGTAGTGCAGCAAAACCTCTTCGTATAAATCTTCTTTGCTGCCGAACGCCGCATAGAGACTGGGAGATTTAATGCCCATCGTCTCGTACAGATCGTTCATTGATGTCGCAGTATAGCCCTTCTGCCAGAAGATTTTCATCGCCTGGTTCAGGGCTTCAGTGCGTTCAAATTCGCGTGGTCTTCCCCGGCTCACGGTGGCCTCCAACATTTTGTGCTGATCGGTATATTAATACTATTGACGGCATCATGAAAGTCCGTCTAACTTAATTATGTATCAATCGACACATAATTAAGGAGTCACCATGTCATTTTCACTTGCAGGTAAACGCGCGCTGGTTACGGGCGCAAGTCGTGGTCTGGGTAAAGCTATCGCATTGTCACTAGCGCGGGCTGGTGCCGATGTGGCTATTACCTTTGAAAAATCAGCCGAAAAAGCTGAGATTGTCGCCGATGAAATTCGCGCCCTCGGGCGCAACGGCACCGCCATTCAGGCCAACAGCGCCAGCCCGCAGGCCATTCGTCAAGCGGTTGCCGCAACGGTCGAAAGGTTAGGTGGGCTGGATATTCTGGTCAACAACGCCGGAATCGCCCGTGGCGGGCCGCTGGAAGAGATGTCTGATGAAGATATCGATGCGTTAATCAATGTGAATATTCGCGGCGTGGTGATTGCCACCCAGGCGGCCCTTCCTCATCTTCAGGAAGGTGGTCGTATCATCAATATCGGCAGTTGCCTTGCTAACCACGTGCCGTTGCCCGGAATTGCGGTCTACTCAATGACCAAATCCGCCTTAAATTCTCTGACCCGAGGTCTGGCGCGCGATCTTGGCCCACGCGGGATCACCGTAAACCTGGTTCACCCCGGCCCGACGGACAGCGATATGAACCCGGCAGATGGTGAAGGCGCGGAAACCCAGCGCCAGCTGATTGCCCTTGGGCACTACGGTAAGGCGGAAGATATCGCCGAGGCAGTTACCTTCCTGGCAAGCCCGGCGGCAAAACATATCACCGGAACCGGGATTGATGTGGACGGGGGCGCGAACGCCTGATACTGGCAGGTGCCTCTGTCGTCCGGCAGAGGCACTTTCGAGCGGCCTAGAAGAAACAAAGCACCCTTCTTTATCAGCAGATTCTCTTCTGTAAAATCGACAATATAAGAAATAATGAGGTTATCTAATAATCTTATTATTTACTTATATCCTATTGAAGCGTACAGTGGAGGTCGAGATGGTTATTTTATGGTCACGGAATGCCGTAAGAGCGTTTTCCAGGATAGATATTCGCTATCAACAACGGATTGAAGAGAAGTTATCCCGGCTGGACGACAAGTCTGCACCTCCGCCTGATATCAAAAAACTGTCCGTACCCGAGGGACACTATCGATTGAGAGTAGGTGAATATCGAATCATCTTCACCCAGCAAGAGGGAATCGGTGATACCTGCTATATCGTGGCGGTAAAGCGCAGAACCTCAACGACTTATCTGCACGAGGAGAGAATGCCCTATGGCAGTTCAATTTATTAAGGATGATGAAGGGAAAACACAGTATGTGGTCATTCCCTATAACGAATACTTTCGTATGTGTTTGAAAATGGCCGAACTCGATGATGAAACGGATGAGGATCTGGAAGAAATCGATGACGAGCACGATGAATACGATGATGTCCCACTGCCGGATGTCGTCTGCCGAATTATGACCCGTGATAATGTCAGCCTGCAGGCAGCCTGGCGTATCCACCGCGGGTTATCGCAACAAGAAGTGGCGGACAAGCTGGGTATCAGCCAGTCGGCAGTCTCGCAGCTTGAATCCGTGGACTCACGTCCGCAAAAACGCACCCGTGAAAAACTGGCAGCCCTTTACGGCTGCACTCAGGAACAAATCAGTCTGTATTTACCCAAAGAGGATTAACAGCACTTCGCGCCGCCTTTGCCGCCGTAGCGCGCGTCCTGTCGCTCGCGGAAGAACTCTTCGTAAGTCATCGGCGTCTGCTCCGGATGGGTGATGCGAATATGCTCAACGTAGTTGTCATAATCCGGTACGCCAATCATCATTTTGGCCGCCTGACCTAAGTATTTGCCTGCTTTTGATAAGGTGTCGAACATACTTCCTCACGCTTTACCCTCCCCCGAAAGGGAGGGTAAGAGTTAATTAATGTGCGCTTTTCGCCTGAGTCACAATCTCATCGAGATTTTCCGGCATCGGCTCATAGGGCCTTTCCATTGACGTTGGCTTGTCGGTTTTCAACGAGGCCAGCGCAGTTTTCACCGAATAGAACGCTAGCACGACCACAACCACCATAAAGAAGATGGTCAGCCCGGCATCAAGACGGTTGTTAAACACCAGTTGCGAGAGCTGCGACTGGGTGTACTGTGCCGGAATATTACCACTGTCGATCATCGCCTGGAACTTATTGGCTATCGCCAGGAAGCCGACTTTGTTGTCCGGACTAAAGGCTTTCTGCCAGCCCGCGGTCAGAGTACAAATCAGCAGCCAGGCCGTTGGCAGCAGAGCAACCCATGCATACCGCTGGCGTTTCATTTTGAACAGTACCACTGCACACAGCATCAGCGCCATACCGGCCAGCATCTGGTTAGCAATCCCGAACAGCGGCCACAGCGTATTGATACCACCCAGAGGATCAACAACCCCCTGGTGCAGGAAGTAACCCCAGGCCAGCACACACAATGCCGTTGCCATCAGGTTTGCGGGTAACGAGTCGGTGCGTTTCAGCCCCGGCGAGATCACCCCCAGCAGATCCTGGAGCATAAAGCGAGCGGCACGGGTACCGGCATCCACCGCCGTGAGGATAAACAGGGCCTCGAACAGGATGGCGAAGTGGTACCAGAACGACACATCCATCATGCCACCAAGCGCGCCGTGGAGGATATACGCCATCCCCACCGCCAGCGTTGGCGCCCCGCCTGCGCGTGAGATAATCGACTGTTCACCCACCTCGTCAGCGATATTTTTCAACGCTTCCGGGGTGATGCTAAAGCCCCAGCTGCTGACCACCTGCGCCGCCGAAGCAACAACATCGGTAGTCCCTGCCGGTGCCATTACCGCCATCGGGCTGTTCATCGCAAAGTAAACGCCTGGATCGATGATACAGGCCGACACCAGCGCCATGATCGCCACGAAGGACTCCATCAGCATACCGCCGTAGCCGATAAAGCAGGCCTGACCTTCATTGGCCAGCATTTTCGGCGTGGTACCGGACGAGATCAGCGCATGGAAGCCAGAAACCGCGCCACAGGCGATAGTAATAAACAGGAACGGGAACAGGTTGCCTGTCCACACCGGCCCGGTGCCATCGACGAATTTGGTCAGCGCGGGCATGGTCAGCGTAGGGCGCATGATCAGAATACCGATTGCCAGACCAATAATGGTGCCGATTTTCAGGAAGGTTGAGAGGTAGTCACGCGGGGCCAGCAGCAGCCACACCGGCAGTACCGCCGCCACAAAACCGTAGCCCACCAGCATCCAGGTCAGTTGCACGCCGGTAAAGTCAAAATACGGCGCCCAGGTCGGGCTTTCTGCCACCCAGCCACCTGAGATAATCGCAAAAATCAGGAAGAACAGGCCAATCACCGAGACTTCGCCGATGCGCCCAGGGCGCAGGTAGCGAATATAAATGCCCATAAAGATCGCCAGCGGAATGGTAAAGGCGACGGTGTAAGTTCCCCACGGGCTGTGGGTCAAGGCTTTAACCACGATCATCGCCAGCACCGCCAGGATAATCACCATGATCATAAAGGTCGCTACCAGGGCAATGACTCCGGCGGTCGGCCCCATCTCCTCTTTAACCAGCTCACCCAGAGAGCGGCCATCGCGGCGGGTGGAGACAAACAGCACCATAAAGTCCTGCACTGCCCCCGCCAGCACGACGCCAGCAAGGATCCAGATCATGCCCGGCAGATAGCCCATCTGAGCCGCCAGTACCGGCCCCACTAGCGGACCTGCGCCTGCAATCGCCGCAAAATGGTGACCGAACAGCACTTTTTTATCAGTAGGTACATAATCCAGCCCGTCATTATGACGAACGGCTGGCGTCATGCGAGTTGGGTCGACTGCCAGCACGTTTTTGGCGATATATAAGCCATAAAAACGATAAGCAATCAGATAGATACAGACTGCGGCAACAACAATCCACAGGGCGTTGATCTGTTCACCGCGATTAAGCGCGATGTAGCCCAGAGCAAACGCCCCAACAACGGAGAGTAATGCCCAAATTAGGTATTTCCCTGAGTTATTCATAGCGATTATCCGTGTGCGTAAAAGGAGATGTTACATTTTGTTTCTAGAACAAATCGCTAAATTTAACAACATTGAAACATCGAAATTTCGTTATAAAACCGGGCATTTACATAACAGTGCTACGCGGATCACTTATGGGACGAATATGAATGAGAACAGAGGGTAAGAATGAGAGGACTGAGGGGATAAAATTTGCAGGAAGGTGCGGCCTTTGCCCTCATCTTCACCTTAAAGGGCGAAGATGAGGGGTAACCCAGCTAGCCGATCACCGCGGTACTCAACCGGCAGGTGCAGCAGCGTCGATCCTTTTCATCGAAGACCACAATCTCCCAGCTCTGGTTCTGACGGCCCAGATGCAGCGGCTGGCAACGCGCGCGCACTTTGCCCTGGGATACAGCCCGGTGATGGGTGGCGTTAAGCTCGGTTCCTACCACGCACTGCCCGTCGCTGGTCATCATATATCCGGCCATCGACCCCAGGGTTTCGGCCAGCGCGGCAGATGCGCCGCCGTGTAGCAGCCCGAACGGCTGATGGGTACGGGCATCAACCGGCATCTCCGCTTCGAGAAAATCATCACCCAGCCGGGTATAGACAATCCCCAGGTGCGCCACCAGCGTACTGGCACTGGTAGCATTGAGCTCATCAAGGGTTAAATGACGTTTCCAGATCATTTACGCCCCCAGGGTCGAGCCGCCATCCACCACAATATCCTGTAGCGTGATATGGCTGGCATAGTCGGATGCGAGGAACAAAATAGTGCTGGCAATCTCCTGCGGGCGGGCAATTTTGCCCAGCGGAATGCCGAGCTTAAACTGCGCGCCAAAGCCGGCAATACGTTGCTGTTCAGCATCGCTGCTGGTCCACAGCGTGCGCTGCATATCGGTATCGGTTGAGCCAGGTGAAACAATATTGGCCCGCACGCCGCTTGCCGCCAGCTCAAGACCGACCGTCAGCGCCAGGCTTTTCAGCGCCGCTTTGGAGGCGCCGTAAGCGCTCATACCAATCCGCGGCGTATGCGCGGCGTCAGACGCGACGGTAACGATCGCCCCGCCCTGCTGCTGACGAAACTGCGCCATGGTCGCCTGGAACAGATTAAATGCCCCGCCGACGTTCACCGCAAACGTCTGCTGCCAGTCATCCTGGCTCAGCGTATCCGTCGCCCCCATGCGCAAAATCCCTGCCGCGTTGACCAGCACATCCAGCCGAGCGCTTTGTGCCAGCACACGCGGGCAAACCTGGGCGACCTGCGCGGCGTCGGCAACGTCCAGTACTTCGGTGGCGAAGGGATAATCCTGTTGCTCAAAGGCCAGGTCAAAACCAGTGACCTGTGCGCCCGCTTTTGCGAACGCCAGCGCCGTAGCATAACCAATACCTTTACCGGCCCCGGTCACCCATACCGTCTTCCCTGCAAAATCCATTATTTGACCTCGCGGGAGAGCAGCGCCCACCAGGCATCAATGGTTGGATTCTTCGCCAGCATGACAAAATCGATATCGCCATGCACTTTCCGCCAGCGGGCGGCCAGCGCCATCATGCGCACCGAATCCAGACCATAATCAATCAGATTTTCATCGTCGAAAGGTTCATCTGACTCATCGAGCAATGGCAAAATTAGCGCCCGCAGCGCGGCTTTACTGGTGGGTACCGGCAACAGCGCTTCGGTCATCACGACCCGCCCGGAACGCCCCGCCACATATTTAAGCGACATCAGGTGCTCTTCACGGCTGAAGTCTGCCAGCGCGTCTGCCACCATAAACGGCTTGATATCACGCATAAACGCATCCGTGGCGGTGGTCATACAGCCAATATGCGCATAAACGCCGGTAATGATGAGCTGGTTACGCCCGGTTTCTTTGAGCATCTGCTCCAGCGGCGAGCGGTGGAAAGCGCTGTAACGCCATTTCACCAGCACCGTATCAGCTTCATCCGGCGCAAGAGCGGCAACGATTTGTTGCTGTTCAGGTGAGCGGGTTAAACCCGGCCCCCACATATCATTGAGCAGCGCACGATCATCATCGCTTTGCTCCTTCGGCTGTGCGGTGTAATACACCGGAATATTGTGTTGCTTACAGAACTGGCGCAGGGCGGCAATATTGGCGACCACTTTTTCCATCATCGGGCAGTTATCGCCCCAGAAGTTGAGGAAATACTCCTGCATATCATGGATCAGTAAAGCGGCGCGCTCAGGCTCAAAGGCCCATTGCACTTTATTTTCCGGAAGATCGTTCGCGGTCGGCAGTGCGTAGCCGGTCAGTTTTGGAATAGCCATTTTTTTCTCCTCGTTACGCCTGCGCGCGTTGCGCCAGCGCCTGACGTAATTGTTTCTTATCGACTTTGCCCACCGGGGTCAGCGGCAGCGCGTCCAGACACTCAACGCGATCTGGCAGTTTAAAATCGGCCACGCCCTGCTCCCTAAGGAAGCGGCGGATCTCGACGGCACGCACCGGTTGTTTCACCACCAGATACGCACAGCTTTTCTCACCCAGCAGGCTGTCTTCCATGCTGACCAGAGCCGCATGGATCACCGCATCGTGGCGCAGCAGCAAATTCTCAATCTCTTCTGCGGCAATCTTCTCGCCGCCGCGGTTGATCTGATCTTTCTCGCGTCCCTGCACGGTGATATAGCCGTCTTCATCAATGGCAATCAGATCCCCTGAGCAGTAAAAACCGTTGGCATCGAAGGCGCTGGCATTGTGTTCCGGGCTGTTGAAATAGCCCCGGAAGGTGTAAGGCCCGCGCGTCATCAGGCGACCCACCTCACCACGCGGCAGCGGATTGCCGTTCTCATCGGCCACCCAGACTTCATCATCCGGGCACATCGGGCGGCCCTGGGTGTTAAAAATACGCTCCGGGGTATCGTCCAGCGCCGTGTAGTTCACCAGCCCTTCAGCCATGCCGAAGACCTGCTGCAACTGGCAGCCGATTTCACTCGTTATCCTTGCGGCCAGAGTCGCGGAAAGGCGCGCGCCACCGACCTGCAACAGTTCCAGGGTTGCCAGTTGCCCGTTTCCGGCCCCTTCAGCAATCGCCTGCAGCCACAGGCTGACCGCAGGCGGCACCAGCGAGATGACGTTGATACGATGCTGTTCAATCAACGGGAAACAGAGCGTCGCGCTGGGATCGTGAGCCAGCACGACCACACCGCCAGCCAGAAACACCCCCAGCGATCCCGGGGAGCTCATCGCATAGTTGTGCGCGGCGGGCAGCGCATTCAGGTAACGGGTATTCGCGGTGATGCCGCAAATCTCGTTACTGCGGCGAATGCTGTAGTAATAGTCGTTATGGGTACGGGGAATCAACTTGGGCGTACCGGTACTGCCGCCGGAAAGCTGGAAAAAGGCCACTTCATCGGCAGCGGTTGGCGTCTGGGTGTAATCCAGCGCAGTCGCGGCAATCAGTGGCGACAATGCCTTGTCACTGCTGTCATTGAGCAGCAGACTTACCCGTAAGGAGGGGTGCTCTGCGGCAAAATCAGTCAGGAATGCGTCGGTTGCGAAGAGGCTATGCGCACGGTCGGCAATCAGCAGGACGGGCTTAATTTGCGCCGCATAGGCGTTCAGTTCCGTACGCTGATGGCTGAACAGGGCGTTAACGGGAACAGCCCCCATTTTCAGCAGTGCAAAGAAGGTAATGTAAAACTCAGCCACATTGCCAAGCTGCACCAACGCCGTTTCTCCGCGCTGGATCCCTTTTGCTTTCAGCGCACTGGCCAGATTACTGGCAGCCTGGTCTAACTGCTGATAAGTAAACTCCCGCTCGCCATCAATCACCGCCACCGCATCGCTGTGGGCATGGCGGGTTAACATGTCGGTCATCGGCAGATCCAGCCAGTAGCCTTTTTCACGGTAACGGGTGGCGAACTCTTCAGGCCAACGGGTAAATTGAACGGTCATCATCGCTCCTTAATGCAGGCCAAAGACGTTAAGCATGGTGGACAGTTTGACGCCGGTTTCGCGCCACTCCGCCGCCGGAGAAGAGGCAGGCACAATGCCTGCGCCGGCAAACAGTCGAACCTGATTCTCATGAATACGCGCACAGCGAATAGTGACCACCCACTCGCCATTACCGTCGGCATCACACCAGCCGACAATACCGCCAAAGAGTTCACGTTCGAACGGCTCAAGCTCCGCAATCAATTTTTTAGCAACCAGATGCGGGAAACCGCTCAGGGCTGGCGTCGGATGGAGCAGGCACGCCAGGGTCAGCGCGTTTTCTCCCGCCATCGCTGTTCCTTCAATCGGGGTGGCAAGGTGCCACAGAGTCGGGGTGGTCACCAGCTGCGGCGAGTCGGGTAAGGTCAGATTGTGGCTGCGCGTTTGCAGCACCGTCTTCATCGCCTGAGTCACCAGCGCATGTTCATGGCGATCTTTTTCCGAGGCCAGCAGTCTGTTACCGGCTTCGCGATCCAGCATGTCGTCCGGCTGACGGCGCGCGGATCCCGCCAGCGGCAGTGAGCTAAAGTGCGCTCCGTCTTTACGCAGCAGCAATTCAGGGCTGGCGCCGAGCAACACCGCACCGCTGGTCAGTGGGACATGGAAGTTAAAGCTGGCGGGATTCTGGGCAATCAGGCGCTCAAGCAGGATCCCACTGTCAATACGGCCATCGGTGGCAATATCAATCAGCCGCGACAGGACAATTTTGTCCACTTCCGGGGTCGCCGTCAGGGCTGCGCCGCGGGCGACCATATCCATAAAGATGTCCTGCTCCGGTATCGCCGTTCGCGCAGTCACCTCCGGCGTCTCATGGCTGGAGAAGTAGCGTGATGAGCGCTGCTTAGAGGGGCGAGAAAAGGTCTGCCAGGATGCCGGAATAAAAAGCTCAGAAGGCTGAGTGGTATCAAAGGGAATCGCCCCTACCACGATCGGCCTGGCAATTCCCTGCGCTTTTGCCCCGGCAAAGGCCTGCGCAAGTTTCTGCTGGAATGTGCTGCCCGGATTATCCCCTGCCACCGCTGGCTCACTGATACGGGTAAAGCACCCGGACGTGGTGAAACTGCGAAATGGCGACATAAAGAAAAACTGGTCAGGCGCCAGCGTATTTGCGGCCTGCTGAACCTCTTCAGCCAGTGACGTATCCATATCATTCTCCAGAAACGTTCGATAAATTACGAATGATTATCATTTGAATTTCGGGACGGTAAGCTAAAACTAATGCGTCAGGGTGTCAACCGCAGCGCATTCTGCTGTTGGCGCTAACGCTTGCATACATCACCACCAACGATGAAAATGAGAAGCATTAACCTCAACAAAAACAGGATGCGATTTCGTGACTCTCCCTTCGATATGCCGTAAAGCCCTCGTAATGCTGGGTATTATTGTTTTAGGACTAACCTCAGCACTGGCTGCTGACTGGCCACGCCAGGTGACCGACAGTAAGGGCAGCCACACCCTTGAACAAAAACCTCTGCGTATTGTGTCAACCAGCGTAACGCTGACTGGCTCACTACTCGCTATTGATTCACCGGTTGTCGCCAGCGGCGCAACCACGCCGAATAACCGTTTTGCTGACGACCAGGGGTTCCTGCGCCAATGGAGCGACGTCGCCAAAAAACGCCAGCTGGCACGGATCTATATTGGTGAACCCAATGCCGAAGCGGTGGCCGCACAAATGCCGGACCTGATCCTCATCAGCGCAACCGGCGGTGACTCAGCCCTTGCACTGTATGACCAGCTCTCCGCCATCGCCCCCACCCTGGTGATTAACTACGACGATAAAAGCTGGCAGGATCTGCTGACCCAACTGGGCACCATCACCGGCCAGGAGACACAAGCCGCGGCACGTGTTGCCGAATTCGACCAGCAACTGGCTGACGTAAAAACAAAAATGACGCTGCCCCCCCAACCGGTAACGGCCCTGGTCTATAACCCTGGCGCGCATAACGCCAACCTGTGGACTCAGGACTCCGC
Organism: Phytobacter sp. V91; assembly: GCF_965644225.1. Classification (NCBI taxonomy): domain Bacteria; kingdom Pseudomonadati; phylum Pseudomonadota; class Gammaproteobacteria; order Enterobacterales; family Enterobacteriaceae; genus Phytobacter; species Phytobacter sp. V91. The sequence goes on from NZ_CBFFRJ010000029.1 coordinate 19,258, forward strand.
ACAGGGCAAATTGCTGGCGCAACTGGGCTTCAAGCTCGCCACGCTGCCGGAAGGGCTGAACACCAGTAAGAGCCAGGGTAAACGCCATGACATCGTACAACTGGGCGGTGAAAACCTGGCAAGCGGCCTCAATGGTGAAGCGTTATTCCTGTTCGCCAGCGATCAGAAAGATGCCGATGAACTCAGTTCCAACCCGCTGCTGACCCATTTGCCGTCAGTGCAAAACAAACGGGTTTACGCGCTGGGCGCAGAAACCTTCCGTCTCGATTACTACAGCGCCACTCTGGTGTTACAACGCCTGTCAGCCCTGTTTGACTGATAACAACGGCTGCTGCCCCTGCCGGATAGCGCTTACGCTTTTCCGGTCTGGGGCGCTTCAACAGGCGCCGGGGGCTGCTGGCGGAAACGACGCAGCTCAACCAGTACCAGGGTTAACATCACCCCAGCCATCGCCAGCACAAAACCACTGCTGCTGGCTGAGGCCATTGGAGTCATCACCACACTCAGCCCGCCTAACAGAGCAGCGCCGATGGCATCGCCGGTGACGTTTTGCGCGGTCCATAAACCATTAATGCGCCCAAGCATTGACTCCGGCGTCTGTGTCTGAAGCAGCGTGTACTGCAGCAAGGAGCTGATGGCGCTCAACCAGCCAAACAGCACCAGGAACAATGCGCCTGCCGCCCACCAGGGCATCAGGCTGAAAAGACCAATCGCCACAAAGGCACCCACGGTCGTCCCCAGCATCAACAGACCCGGGCGCGCGTGCTGCGCCAGCCTTCCGCTGGTTAACGCGCCTGCCGCCGCGCCGAGCGGTATCGCGGCATACAGCAGACCAATTTGCGCTGCCGACATCTGCCAGCTCATTGCCAGCGCCGGGTAAAGCACCCGCACCGCGCTTGCCATCGTCAATAAGCCGCCCAACAGCGCAATGCCGCCAATCAGCGGGCTATTGAGCAGAAAACGAAAACCTGCCACCAGCGAGGTCAGCGGATGCTCACGCGGCTGCGGCGGAGGAGGCAGCATCGGCAGGCTGAGCAACGGAAGCAGAGTGATAAACGACCCCGCCGCCGCCAGTCCGTAGTTCCAGGCCACGCCGCCGGTCGCCAGCAATAAGCCGCCGCACATGGGGGAGATAACCGAGCCAAGCCGTACCGTCAGCATGGTGATCGCCCCGGCCTGCATTAAGTTTTCACGCCCGACCAGCGCAGGCGTCGCCGCCAGCAATGCGGTGACCCCCAGCGAAGCAAAGAAGCCGTCCCACACGCCGAGTAAATAGATAGCCAGCAGTGAAGGCTCCGGCAGCAAGGCGTTCAGCCACAGGCCAATAAAACCCACGCCGCAGGTGCTGCGGGCAATCAGGATCAGTTTTTTACGTTCATAACGGTCAGCCAGCACGCCACCGGCCATCAGCCCCACAAACATGGCGCTGCCGGTCAGGGTTACCGCAAGGCCCACCTGCCAGCTTGACTGCGTCATCGCCTGAATCTGTACCGGTACAGCAACACCCAGTAAACCCAACGACAAAATAGAGATAAAACGGGCAAGAAATACGGCGCGAAAGGCCGGATGCGTTCGTAACAGGCTGAGATTGAGCAGCCGGGATTGTCGGTTCATTACAACGCCTTAACACAATCTTTTTTTATTCATTCCAGGGCGTGCATGGTAACATATTCAAACAAGATCGATAACGATAATTAGTATCATTATCAACTCAGGGAAATTCTATGTCGTTTTCCACTCACCCGACACGGATTATCACCGTCGTCGGGTTGTTGATATTGCTCGTTACAGCCATGGCGCTCAGCCTCTTCCTCGGCGCAAAAGCAATGTCCCCCGGCGTGGTGCTGGATGCTTTTACTGGCGTCTGCCAGAGCGCTGACTGCACCATCATTCGCGATGCCCGTCTGCCACGCACGCTGGCCGGTTTACTGGCAGGCGGCGCACTGGGGATCGCAGGCGCCCTGATGCAAACGCTCACCCGCAACCCCCTTGCCGACCCGGGCTTGCTCGGCGTCAACTCCGGCGCCAGTTTCGCTATTGTGGTCGGCGCCGCGCTCTTTGGCGCAGCCTCTCCGGTAGAGCAACTGGGGCTGGCTTTTTGCGGTGCGTTGAGCGCCTCTTTACTGGTGGCCTTTACCGGCAGCGCAGGCGGCGGGCAGTTAAGCCCGGTAAGACTGACCCTTGCGGGCGTAGCGCTTGCAGCGGTGCTGGAAGGCCTCTCCAGCGGTATTTCACTGCTTAATGCGGACGTGTATGACCAGCTTCGTTTCTGGCAGGCAGGCTCGCTGGATATTCGCACCCTGCAAACCCTGAAAATCGTACTGCTCCCCGTACTGCTGGCGACGGCTGCGGCATTGCTTTCCGCCCGGGCGCTGAACAGCCTGAGTCTTGGCAGCGACACCGCCACCGCACTGGGCAGCAAAGTGGCGCAAACCCAACTGCTGGGGCTTATCGCCATCACGGTACTGTGCGGCAGCGCGACGGCGGTGGTTGGGCCGATTGCCTTTATCGGTTTAATGATGCCACATCTCGCGCGTTGGATGGTGGGCGCGGACCACCGCTGGTCTTTACCGGTCACGCTGATTGCCACCCCAACGCTGCTGCTGTTCGCCGATATCATTGGCCGTTTCCTCGTTCCGGGCGAGTTACGCGTCTCCGTGGTGAGCGCGTTTATCGGCGCGCCGGTGCTGATTGTGCTGGTCCGGCGTCTGCGTGGAGGTGGCCGATGATCGCCCCTTCACGTCGTCTTATCTTCAGTTGCCTGCTGATGATTCTCGCCAGTATTGCGCTGGCCCTGTGGGGGCTGCGCAGCGGCGCGGTGGTGCTCAGCGTTGAGCAAGTCCTTGATGCCCTCAGCGGTAAAGCGCCGCGCACCCTGCAACTGGTGGTCACCGAATGGCGCCTGCCCAGGGTATTTCTCGCTCTGCTGATAGGGGCCGCACTGGGTATCAGCGGCGCTATTTTCCAGTCACTGATGCGCAACCCGCTGGGTAGCCCGGACGTGATGGGTTTTAATACCGGCGCCTGGAGTGGAGTACTGGTGGCCATGGTTCTCTATGGTCAGCACTTAACCGCGATCGCGCTGGCCGCGATGGGAGGAGGTATTCTGACCTCCGTTATCGTCTGGCTACTCGCCTGGCGAAACGGGATTGAAACCTTCCGCCTGATAATCGTCGGCATCGCCGTTCGCGCCATGCTGGTGGCCTTTAACACCTGGCTTTTGATGCATGCCTCACTGGAAACCGCCCTCTCCGCTGGATTATGGAACGCGGGATCGTTAAACGGCCTGACCTGGGCGAAGACGTTGCCCTCGGTGCCGATGATTTTCGCCATGTTTGTCTTTGCCACCCTGCTCTCCCGTCGCCTGCGACTGCTGGAGATGGGCGATGACAGCGCCTGTGCGTTGGGGGTCAGCGTCGAGCGCTCCCGCCTGTTGCTGATGCTGGTTGCCGTGGTACTGACCGCCTCGGCAACCGCCCTTGCCGGGCCGATTTCGTTTATCGCCCTGGTGGCGCCGCACATTGCCCGTCGCGTCAGCGGCACCGCGCGCTGGGGACTCACCCAGTCCGCACTCTGCGGAGCCGTGTTGCTGTTGCTTGCCGACCTCTGCGCCCAGCAGCTATTTATCCCTTATCAGTTACCCGTGGGCGTCGTCACCGTCAGCCTTGGCGGCATTTACCTTATTGCCTTGTTGATTCAGGAGTCCCGCAAAAAATGACCGATACCGCAGCCCGTTTGCGTGGTGAAAACTTAACCCTGAGTTACGGTAAGAAGATGGTTGCCAGCGAGCTGAGCGTTGCCATCCCCAACGGCCACTTCACTGCCATTATCGGGCCAAATGGCTGTGGCAAATCGACTCTGCTACGCACGCTCAGCCGCCTGATGACCCCGGAACAGGGCCATGTCTATCTTGATGGCGAGCAGATCCAGCGCTTTGCCAGCAAAGAGGTGGCACGCCGCGTTGGCCTGCTGGCGCAGAATGCCACCACGCCGGGCGATATCACCGTCCAGGAACTGGTCGCCCGTGGGCGTTATCCGCACCAGCCACTGTTTACCCGCTGGCGCAAGGAAGATGAAGCCGCGGTTATGCGGGCGATGCGGGCCACCGGCGTCGACAGTCTGGCGACACAAAGTGTGGATACCCTCTCGGGAGGTCAACGTCAGCGCGCCTGGATAGCCATGGTACTGGCCCAGGAGACGGCCATCATGCTGCTTGACGAGCCCACCACCTGGCTGGATATCAGCTATCAGATTGACGTGCTGGAGCTGCTGAGTGATTTGAACCGTGAGCAGGGCTATACCCTGGCTGCGGTGCTGCACGATTTAAACCAGGCCTGTCGTTATGCCACCCATCTGATTGCACTGCGTGATGGTAAGATTGTGGCCCAGGGCGCGCCAAAAGAGATTGTGACCCCGGCCTTTATCGAAGCGGTATACGGTTTGCGCTGTATGATCATTGACGATCCGGTGGCGCACACGCCGCTGGTGGTGCCGCTGGGTAAATACGCGATTTAAGCCCTCTTCCCGGGAAGAGGGCGTTTCCCGCTATCCCAGCAACTCCCGCAGTACCGGGCCGATGGCTTCAAACGCCTGCGGGGAGATAATGTCCACGTGGGCGCAATCCTGGCGATAGACCTCCAGCTCATCAACCCACGGCGACCAGGCTTTGTGCGGATCCGTCCCTTCCGGTAGCGTGCGTTCAGCAACAAACAGCGTCGCTTTGCCGGAAAACGGCGTACTGTGCGCCGTGGTCAGCAGGCGAACCGCATCGCCATAGTTGCCTTCAATTGTTGCAAACATCTCGCTTGAGCCCTGCCCCTGCTGCGCGGCAAGAAATGCCTGACGTTCACGTTCAATCTCGGCCAGCACTTGTGGATCCAGGCCATTGGCCTCCTTCTCCGCCCAGTTTTGCGTTTCCGGCGGCCAGGTATCCAGCAGCCCTAAAAACGCCACCCTTTCACCACGCGCGCTGAGCCGCGCCGCAATCCCCTGCGCCAGAGTGCCGCCAAGGGAGTAACCAAACAGGTGATAAGGGCCGTGCGGTTGTTGCGCCAGCAGCGTCGCCAGATGGTGCTCGCACACTTCATCCAGCGTTGCGGCTTGCTGCATTGGCCCATCAGGTCGCGGCGACTGGATGCCGGTTATCGACCAGCGCGGTGAGAGATAGCGCGCCAGCACGCTGAACTGCCAGGCAAAGCCTGAAGCCGGATGGAAACAGAACAGGGTCGGGCCGTTTCCTTCACGCAGCGGCAGCAAGGTTTCAAGCCCGAGGCGGCTGTCAATGCTGTCCTGCGCCACCAGTAGCGCCAGCTTCTCCACGGTGGAAGCCACCATGATTTGCCCCGGTGTCACATGGCGTTCAAAAGTTTTACTCAGCAGTGCTGCCAGCCGCATTGCCAGCAGCGAGTGTCCGCCGAGGGCAAAGAAGTCGGCCTGGGCATCGAGAACCTCGCAGCCCAGCAACGCGGAAAACGCCTCTGCCACCTGAGTCTCAACACCTGGTGCCAGCGGACGGGCATCTTTCTCACGAACCGGCGTGGGCAGCGGCAGCGCTTTACGATCCAGCTTGCCGTTGGCGCTTAGCGGCAATTCACTCAGTTGCAGCACCACCACTGGCACCATATGCGGCGGAAGCCGCTGACTTAAGGTTTCACGCAGCACCGCGACATCAAGCGGCAAGCCCGATGCGGAAACCACATAGCCCACCAGCTGGCGGGCATCACCCTGCCCGGCCACCGCCTGATTAAATACGCAGGCATGGGTCACGGCCTGGGCCACGTCCGGCAGCGACAGCAGCGCCCGGTCGATCTCTCCCAGCTCAATACGCTGACCACGAATTTTAAGCTGATCGTCGCTGCGCCCGAGGTATTCCACCGCCCCGTTATCCAGCCAGCGCGCCACATCGCCGGTGCGGTACATGCGCTCGCCTGGCGCAAAAGGATCGGCGATAAAGCGACTGGCGGTAAGATCCGGCCTGCCCAGATAACCCTGAGCCAGTTGGATCCCGGTAAGATACAGATCCCCGGCCACACCCGGCGGCACCGGCTGCATCATGCCATCAAGGATCCGCAAGCCGGTATTCCACACCGGGTAGCCAATGGGGACGCTGTTGCCGCTCACTGCCGCCAGAGTTTCGCCATGGGCCGGGTACCAGCTGACGTCCACCGCCGCTTCCGTTGGCCCGTAAAGATTATGCAAGGGTGCGCCGGTCAGTTGTTCCCACTCGCGGCATAATTCGGCCGGCAGGGCTTCGCCGCTACAGAAAACCTTGTTCAGGCTATGGCAGGTTTCACCTGCGCTTTGCGCTGAAAGCGACGCCACAAACGCGGCCAGCATCGACGGCACAAAGTGGGTGGTGGTAACGCCAAAACGGGCAAAAAACTGTTGCAGCGCTAACGGGTCGCGGTGTGCCTCAGGCTCCGCCATTACCAGTTGCGCCCCGGCAATAAACGGCCACCAGAACTCCCACACCGAGACGTCAAAACTGCACGGCGTCTTTTGCGCCACCACATCCTGCCCGCAAAGCGGGTAGTGGTTTTGCATCCACAGCAGACGGTTAACGATCGCCGTCTGCCCGACCATGACCCCTTTCGGTCGCCCGGTGGAGCCGGAGGTAAAGATGATATAGGCGGTATGATCCGGCCGGGAGAGCGCCAGAGGTTCGCTGTCCGTCACCGGCAGCGGCGCGCTGTAACAAAGATGTGTGAGTCCCGGAAGATCGCTAAAGCGCGAAAGCTGGTCGGCAGCGGTAATAAGCAGACGCGGCTTTGCGTCTTCCAGCATCATGCGCAGGCGCTCATCCGGATAGCCGGTGTCGAGCGGCAACCAGGCAGCACCCGCCTCGACGATGCCGTGCAGCGCCAGAGTAAGAAAGACGGATCGCGGCAGAGCTACCGCCACGCTGTCTCCCGGCTTCACGCCCTTCTCGCGCAGCAGGTTGGCCAGCGCCACCACCTGTTCGCGCATCTCCCGGTAACTGAATTGCTGCCTTGAATCTGCCAGCGCCGGAGCATCCGGGGTTTTTGCGGCCTGTTGCGCCACCAGTTGACTCAGGGTGGCGGCGGGCAGCATCACACCGGTGTCGTTGATTTTTTCGATGCGCTGAGCGTCCTGCGCCGACACAAGCCGTGCATCGCCGCAACAAAGCTGCGGGTTCGCGGCAAACTGGCTTAACAGGTCGTGCAGACGCGCCATATGGGTATTCAGCGTGGCTTCGTCATAGCGACGACGATTCGCCAGCACTTCCAGCGCCAGCCCGCCATCCTCATCCGGGAAAAGAGCGATTTCCAGGTCGTTAACCGGCCCGGTCGCCAGCGTATGGGTCTGCCCGGCAATACCGTCCATATCCAGCAGATAGTCGAACATTTTGACGTTGAACACCGGGCCAAAAAGCGGTTCATCCCCGGCTGCGCGTCCGGCATCCCGTACGATTTGCTCGGCATCGTAACGCTGGTGACGGCGCATTTTTTTCAGTTGCCCGGCAAGAGCTGCGGCCAGTTCTGCCAGGGTCTGGCGGGCATCAATATGCACCCCCAGCGGCAGGACGTTGAGCACCGGCCCGGTTGCCGTTAACGCGGCGGACCCCATACGGCGCATAAAGATAAACCCGGCGGCATAATCCAGCCGACTGCTGAGTCGGCCAAGCCACAGGGCCACCAGCGCCAGCGCCAGATCCGCAGGCTGGCTCGCGGGGGCGGCCTGGCTCAGACGACGAAACGCCGACGTATCAAAGGCCATTTTCAGCCGCAGGATATCGCTGGTCGCAGCGCGTCCGGGCAAGGGGGCGTCAGATAAGGATCCCGCCGCAGGCAGAGCGCGTTTTTGCTCAGCCCAGAAGGTTTTATCCCGCAGCCAGGCGTCACTTTCGCGATAACGCTGGTACTCCTCCACCACCCCGGCGAAAGGGGTAAAAGGCGACGATGGGAGAGATTCATTGCGGTGCAGCGCGCGATAAATGGCGGTAATCTGGCGGGTAATTGCCGGGAAACTGAAGCCATCGACCAGCAGATGGTGATAACGCTGATACCAGTACCAGCAGGTATCACTGACCTGAATGATGGCGTGGAGGGTCAGCGGTTGACCGCCATCCACGCGCAGGTTCTGCGCCAGGTCGGCGTTCATCACGGCCAGTGCCGCACGCTGTGGTTCTGGTTCGCCACGCAGATCGATAATCGGCGGCAGCGGGAACGTCAGGCTATCGTCCACCCACTGCCAGACATCGCCGTTATCCTCAGCAAAGCGCATCCGCAGCGTATCGGCCTGCTTCATGCCCTCAACAATCGCCTGCGCCAGCAGCGGAGCGTCAAGCTCGCCGTCCAGTTCCACATAATGCGCTACGCTCCAGGCATTCGGCAGGGTGGAGAGCTTTTCCGCCATCCAGATCCCCGACTGTGCGGCTACCAGGGGTAATCGTGTGGTCATTCGGCTCTCCTTATTGAGCGTGGTGTGCCGGAGTTAATGTCTGCCAGTGTTGCGTAAGCCAGTCGGTGCACTGTTGCAAGCTAGCAGGCGCGCAAACGACCTGCCAGCCTTCAGGCAATGCGCATTGCTCAGGCCACATGCTGAACTGCTGCTGACCATTTTGCAGAATATAAAACTGCCCCTCGGTGTTATCGAAGGGGTTGCTGAATTCCATACCAGACTCCTGTCGTGAAAAGTGCGGCTCATTGCGCAGGCGTCAGCGGCTGCCAGAGGGTCATAAGCCCCGAGGTCAGGCCGCCGCGCCAGCAAAGCGCATCATGTCCGCCGTCAACCTGACGCCAGATAACCGACGTCTGGCTGCGCTGCAACTGGGCAAGCATCGCCTGATTGGCCCGGAAGATAAGGGGTTCACGCACGCCCGCTTCCAGCACGATACGTAACCCTTGCGCCGAAAGTTCGTCGCGCTTAAGCGTCTCGATAAGTACGCCGTCCTGGTGAGCGCCACGATGTGGCCACCAGTAAGAGCCGGACTGGCTGAGCACGCAGCCAAAACGCTCCGGCCAGTGTAATCCGGCATACAACGAGGCCAGACCGCCAAAGCTTTGTCCGGCAACGACGGTGCGATCCGCGCGATCGCTAAACGGCGTGGTGGCGCGTACCAGCGGCAGCAGCTCCTGCTGAACTGCCTGCCAGAAATCGGCATTGCAGGGCAACTCCTGGCTACGGTGGGCGCTGTCAATCACATCGATAAGCAGATACACCGCGGGAGGAAGTTTGCCTTCGTGGGTGAGATTTGCCAGCGCAGGCCAGACGGGCATGCTTTCGGCCCAAAATTGCCCGTCAAGCAGCACCGCCAGCGGGCGATCGGCATGACTATCATCGCCGGTGGTAAACACCCATACACGGCGGCGATTGCCTAAGTGCTCGCTCTGCCAGTCAATACACATGGGAGGTGTGTATGGCGTATCAGGCGCATCCCAGCCCGGCTGCTCAGGCGCCCCAGGCAAGGAAAGCGGTGAAACCGGATGACCACGCCCGCCACGCCAGCCATGCGGGTTCAGCGGATCGGCAATCGCCTGAGGAAAGAGTTTGCGCCACCCTTCGCGCAGCGCGGTGCGATCCGGTGGAAGCTGGGTAAAAACCTGCGGGGAAAAATCGTCCGGCTGCGTTGAGGGGATAAGGCAGTAGCTGCCCCGCCATCCCGCTTCAAGCACGGTCTGCCAGAACCAGGCATCGGTGCCTGCAATGCGCGTCAGGGACTGGGGAGCTGACTGCTGATGGTGATCGGTGACGCCCGTTATATAAAGCCAGACATGCCGGATGGCTGAAGTGGTCTCGCTGCCAGCGGGATCGCGCCACCAGAAGGTGACACGGTACTGGCCCGTTGCGTCTTGCTCCCACTCCGGCCCCTGTTTTGATGCCCACCAAGCATCACTTCCCGTCTCTTGCACCACCGCATTAACCCCGAATTACATGTGGAAATTTTTGCTTGCATTAACAAAAATATTGATAATATTATTGATAACTATTTGCATTTGCAATAGCGTATTGCCCGCGCCTGCATCGGCGCGTCTTTCATTATAAAAATGTCACTTGCCGCGATTTTTCTCAGGAATGAGTGCCCTTCGCAGCAGGCTGGCGACATCATGCCGTGACCCTCGCCCATTGGGAAAGGATCGTCCGAGTAACACGGAATAAATGCAGGAATTACAATGAAATATAAAATTCGTTCCCTGGCCGTACTGGTCAATATGGGAATTTATGGCATTGCATTACCGCTACACGCAGCAGAAACCACCAATCCTGAAGAGACGATTGTTGTTACCGCAGCACAGCAGAATCTCCAGGCTCCGGGGGTTTCAACTATCACCGCAGATGAAATCCGTAAGAATCCCCCCGCGCGTGACGTTTCTGAAATTATCCGCACTATGCCGGGCGTTAACCTGACCGGTAATGCCACCAGCGGCCAGCGCGGCAACAACCGTCAGATTGATATTCGCGGTATGGGCCCGGAAAACACCCTGATTCTGGTCGATGGCAAACCGGTAACCAGCCGTAACTCAGTGCGTCTGGGCTGGCGCGGCGAGCGCGATAGCCGCGGCGATACCAACTGGGTTCCGCCAGAATTAATTGAACGTATTGACGTTATCCGTGGCCCGGCGGCGGCCCGTTACGGTAACGGCGCTGCGGGCGGCGTGGTGAATATTATCACCAAAAAAGACACCAGCGGCGAGTGGCATGGTTCATGGAATACCTACTTCAATGCGCCTGAGCACAAAGAAGAAGGAGCAACCAAACGCACCAACTTTAGCCTGAGCGGCCCGCTGGGCGGCGATTTCACCTTCCGTCTGTACGGCAACCTGTCCAAAACCCAGGCCGATGCTCAGGATATTAACGTCGGTCACCAGTCCGAACGTACCGGCACCTATGCCAATACTGTTGCGGCGGGACGTGAAGGTTCAATCAACAAAGATGTTACTGGCGTGGTGCGTTGGGACTTTGCGCCAATGCAGGCACTGGAATTCCAGGCCGGGTACAGCCGTCAGGGTAACCTGTATGCCGGTGATACCCAGAACACCAACAACGACAGCTCCAGCAACAACTACGTTAACAAAAACTACGGTAAAGAGACCAACCGTCTTTATCGTCAGAACTACTCCGCGACCTGGACCGGCGGCTGGGATAATGGCGTGACCACCAGCAACTGGGTGCGCTATGAACACACGCGTAACTCCCGTATTCCGGAAGGTCTGGCAGGCGGTCTGGAAGGTCTGTTTAACGCAGACAAGTTTGCCGATATCGATTACAGCGACCTGCTGATGCACAGTGAAGCCAGTATCCCATTGGACCTGGTGTTTAAGCAGAACCTGACTATCGGTGCTGAGTGGGATCATCAGAGCATGAAGGATTCCACCTCCAATACCCAGAACTTTGCGGGTGGCAATATTCCTGGTTACAGCAGCACCGGCCGTAGCCCTTACTCCGATGCCGATATCCTCTCGGTATTCGCGGAAGACAACATTGAGTTGACCGACAGCACCATGCTGACCCCGGCGTTGCGTTTCGATCATCACACCATCGTTGGCAATAACTGGAGCCCGTCGCTGAATCTGTCCCAGGGTCTTGGCGATGACTTTACCCTGAAAATGGGTATTGCCCGTGCCTATAAAGCACCGAGTCTGTACCAGACCAACCCGAACTATATCCTCTACAGTAAAGGCCAGGGCTGCTACGCCATTAGTGTTGATGCCAACGGCAATAGTATCGGCTGTTATATGCAGGGTAATGACGACCTGAAAGCGGAAACCAGTATCAACAAAGAGATTGGTCTGGAGTTCAAGCGTGACGGCTGGCTGGCTGGCGTGACCTGGTTCCGTAACGACTACCGCAACAAGATTGAGTCTGGCTACTCTCCGGTAGGACAAACCTCAATCACCAGCGGCAGCACCACGACAAACACCTATATTTACCAATGGGATAATGTGCCAAAAGCGGTTGTTGAAGGTCTGGAAGGTACGTTCAATGTGCCGGTAAGTGAAACCGTCACCTGGACCAATAACATCACTTACATGCTGCAAAGTAAGAACAAAACCACCGGCGAACGTCTGTCGATTATTCCGGAATATACCTGGAACTCGACCCTGAGCTGGCAGGTTGTTCAGGATGTCTCTCTGCAATCCACCTTTACCTGGTACGGTAAACAGGAACCGAAGAAATTTGACTACAAAGGCAACCGCGTAACCGGTTCTGCGACCGATGAAGTGAGCCCTTATAGCATCGTCGGGCTTAGCGGCACCTGGGACGTGAACAAAAACCTCAGCCTGACCGGCGGCGTCAGCAACGTGTTTGATAAACGTCACTGGCGTATGGGTAATGCGCAAAGCACCGGCGGCGGCACAAGCTGGATGTACGGCGCGGGCGCCAACACCTATAACGAATCAGGTCGTACCTGGTATATGGGTGTAAATACTCGTTTCTAAAAGCGTTGTTACGTTCTGCCCCCTCTCCTTACGGGGAGAGGGGTATCCTGAGGCGAATTATGCAAACCCACCACACGACACTCAGGCTCAACACCCATCTTCTGCATCTCATTACCTTTGACGCAACCACTTTTGCTGACAGCGATTTGCTGTGGCTGCCGCATCATCTGCGGTTGCAACATGCCGGGCGTAAGCGCAAAGCAGAGCATCTGGCCGGGCGCATTGCCGCCGTCCATGCGCTGCATGAGCACAATATCAACACCGTACCGGGGATCGGTGACAGAGCCGAGCCACTGTGGCCTGCAGGGCTTTATGGCAGCATCAGCCACTGCTCGAACCGGGCGCTGGCAGTGATAGCTCCCACGCCGGTGGGCGTGGACATTGAAGCACTGTTTAGCCCGGAAACTTGCAATGAAGTGGTCGATAGCATTATCACTCCCGCCGAGCGGAGTCTCCTGACCCACTCCGGCTTGCCTTTTTCTCTGGCGCTGACGCTGGCATTTTCTGCCAAAGAGAGTGTCTACAAAGCGTACTCTTATGCCGCTTTTCCCTTCCCGGGCTTTCACAGCGCCCAGGTGACAGCCCTCAATTCGACCGGCATTACCCTGCGCCTGACAAACGAATTTAGCGACAAACTGGCGGGAATTTGCGTTGATCTCGCGTGGATAATGCAGAACGACCTGATCATTACTTTGTTAACGGTCCCTCGCTCAGGATCGTGATCCTTTTCTCCTTTTAAGAAATTAGCTGCGTAAACCGTAGACAGTTTGCTGTTGTCGATTTATCGTTAATTTGAATAATAAATCATTATTGAATATATATTCAATGTGGAGAAAAAGATGAAAACGACCCTACTGAAATCTGCTGTACTGGCTTCCCTGATCGCCGCTTCCGGTTCGCTGTTTGCCGCCGATAACGGACTGATCGCCATTATCACCCCCTCACACGACAATCCATTCTTTAAAGCTGAAGCTGACGGCGCGGCGGCTAAAGCCAAAGAGCTGGGCTATACCACGCTGGTGGCGTCCCACGATGATGACGTAAACAAACAAAATCAGCTGATCGAAACGGCCATTGCCCGTAAAGCGAAAGCCATTATTCTCGATAACGCCGGAGCTGACGCGACCGTTGGTCCACTGGAAAAAGCCAAAGCGGCTGGCGTTCCGGCCTTCCTGATCGACCGTGAAATTAACAAAACCGGCGTTGCCGTGGCGCAAATCGTCTCCAACAACTACCAGGGCGCACAGCTCGGGGCAGAAAAATTCGCCAAACTGCTCAACGGCAAGGGTAAATACGTTGAGCTGCTGGGCCGCCAGTCGGACACCAACGCCAGCGTCCGCTCTCAGGGCTATCACGACATTCTTGATGACTACCCGGACATGAAGATGGTGGCGCAGCAAACCGCCAACTGGAGCCAGACCGAAGCCTTCACGCGTATGGAAGCTATTTTGCAAACCAACCCCGATATTGTCGGTGTGATCTCCGGTAATGACACCATGGCGCTGGGTGCCGAAGCCGCGCTGAAAGCTGCGGGCAAAACCAGTGTTATCGTGGTCGGTTTTGACGGCAGTGATTACGTTCGCGACTCCATTATTAATAAAGGCAATATCAAAGCCACGGTGCTGCAGCCTGGCTGGCAACAGGCGCAAATGGCCGTTGAGCAGGCGGACTACTACCTGAAAAACGGTAAAGCACAGAAGGATGAAAAACAGTTGATGGATTGCATGCTGATTGATGAAAGCAACGCCAGCAAACTGAAACTGTTCAACCTCGGCAAATAATCGCGGAGACGTTATGTCGTTAAAACAATGGGGTGCTGCATTTATAGGGTGCACCACCCTGTTGCTGACGGCCTGCACCGTGGTGGATCTGGATGAAAACGGCAAGCCGATACTGCCTGCCGATCCGAATGCGAAAGCCAGCTTCGACAACCTGACCCCACAGCAGATCGCGCAACAAACCTGGCAAGAACGCGTCATCGACGCCGCCCATAAACATGCGCTGGACGCCACCGCGCTGACCACACAACTGAAAGCAACCCATGACAAACCGCACAGTGTGTTTGTCCGTCTGACAAGCCTGGTCGAACGTATTGATGCCAGTAATGAACGTGAACAAAAACTGGTGATGACATTTAACGGTAAACCGCTGGAGATCCAGTTAGGCCCGGTGGTTCGCGGAAACGCGATCCGTGATGCAACAGGCTTTAAATTTGAAGACTTTACCAACCAGGTTCAGTTCGCTCAGCTCTCAAGAGCCTACAACCGCGAAGCGGTGAAGACGCTGGCGAAAACGGATGCCAGTTGGGCAGGAAAACCCGCAACGGTATTGATGGCCGTTACCATTAACGCGGGTCAAACCGAAGATGCCGTAGCCCTGGAGTTGAAACAGGAGGAGCAGTAATGAGCGATGTACCTGTGGATGACATTATTCTGCGCACCCGTGGCATCTCGATGCTTTTTCCGGGCACCGTGGCCCTGGATAATGTGGATTACAACGTCTGGCGCGGCAAAGTGAACGTCATTATCGGCGAGAATGGCGCAGGGAAATCCACCCTGATGAAAATCCTTGCCGGGGTGCAGCAGCCGAGCCTGGGTGAAATCGAGCTGAATGGCAAACCGGTACATATTTCCAGTACCCGCGCGGCGGCGGCGCTGGGTATCGGCATGGTTCACCAGGAGTTGAATCTGTTTGAAAACCTCAATGTCGCCGAGAATATTTTCCTTGGCCGTGAACTGCAAAAAGGCATTACGCCTATCAACGAGGCTGAGCAGGAAAAGCGTACAGCGGAACTGTTAACCCGTCTCGACCAGCCCATCTCGCCGAAAGAGCTGGTGGGCAGCCTGAAGGTGGGTCAGCAGCAACTGGTGGAAATTGCCAAGGCGCTGGCAGAAGACGCGGACATTCTGATCCTCGACGAACCCACCTCGGCCCTGAGTAAAACGGAAGTGGAAATCCTCTTTAGGGTGATCCGCGAACTGACCCGCCAGGGCGTGTCGATTATCTATATTTCGCACCGTCTGGAAGAGCTGATGGCGATTGGCGATGTGATAACCATTTTGCGCGACGGCAAATTCCAGGCCGAAGCGAAAGTGCGCGATATCGATGTGCCGTGGATTGTCCGGGAAATGCTGGGCAGCGATCCGGTGAGCAACTTCCTCACCCCTGGCCGCACCTTTGGCGCGCCGGTGCTGGAAGCGGAACATATCACCTGTGTTAACAGCGCAGGCAATGCCGTCGTCGACGATGTGACCTTTAAAGTGCATAGCGGCGAAATTGTCGGGATTTATGGCCTGATGGGCGCGGGACGTACCGAACTGTTCGAATGCATGCTCGGCACGGAACGTAACTATCTTGGCAAACTGTGGCTCGACAGCAAACCGGTGCCGCAGCGTCTGGCAACCGCCGACCGTATCCGCATGGGGATGAGTCTGGTGCCGGAAGACCGCAAGCGTACCGGCATCTTCCCGATTTCATCGGTGGCGACCAATCTGACCATCGCCAGTTTATGGCGGCGTTTGCAGCGCGGTTTCACCATCGCAGAAAAAGAGGAACAGGCGGTGGTCGCCAGTACCATTGGCAACCTGTCGATCAAAGTTTCCACTCCGGAGGTTGAGATCCAGGCGCTGAGCGGGGGTAATCAGCAAAAAGTGGTGATTGGTCGTTCGCTTTTGACCAACCCGAAAGTGCTGTTTCTGGATGAACCGACACGTGGTATTGACGTTGGTGCCAAAGCCGATGTGTTCCGCATGATGGTCCAGCTCTCGGAACAGGGGATTGCGGTGGTCTTTTCCACCTCAGATCTGAAAGAAATTATGGCGGTATCTGACCGCATTCTGGTGATGTCCGGTGGCAAGCTGACCGCAGATATCGATCGCTGTCATGCCGAGGAGTCGGCACTGGTAACGGCAAGTGCTCAGGGGTTCTGATATGAAAACAACACAATCTGTGGCCGTGACTCCGCGTGCAGGCGCGTCGTTGTCCCGCGAAAATATTCTGCTGTTACTGCTTAAGCTGCGTACCTTTATCGCACTGTTCCTGATTGTTGGCTTCTTTACCGCCACCGTTCCAGGTTTTTTGTCCACCGGTAGTCTGGTCATCATGATCAAACATATCGCCATCAATGCGTTTCTGGCACTGGGCATTACCTTTGTCATCATCACCGCCGGGATTGATTTGTCCATCGGGGCAACGCTGGGTCTGTGCGGCATGATGGCAGGATGGATGATCACCAAAGGCATTGTGTTGCCGATGTTTGGCATCGCCATTTTCCCAAGCGTGTGGGTGATTGTGCCGCTGGTGCTGTTGATTGGCGGGGCCATCGGGGCGGTGAACGGCTGGATAATCACCCGCTATAACGTCGCGCCTTTTATTTGCACCCTCGGCACCATGTACGTGCTGCGCGGTGCGGCCATGCTGACCTCTGACGGGCAGACCTTCCCCGGCCTGTCAGGCAATCCGCAGCTCGGCAATACCGGCTTTG
This sequence comes from Phytobacter sp. V91, assembly GCF_965644225.1. Classification (NCBI taxonomy): domain Bacteria; kingdom Pseudomonadati; phylum Pseudomonadota; class Gammaproteobacteria; order Enterobacterales; family Enterobacteriaceae; genus Phytobacter; species Phytobacter sp. V91. The sequence goes on from NZ_CBFFRJ010000029.1 coordinate 36,142, forward strand.
ACGAGATTGGCGCTGGTACATTGTTCGGCATTCCGTGGGCTATCTGGCTGATGATTGTGCTGGCGCTGGTCATTGCCTATGTCGCCCGTCGCCTGCCCTTTGGTCGCCACGTTTACGCCATCGGCGATAACGAACGGGCGGCGGAGCTTTCCGGCGTCAAGGTCAAACAGGTCAAGATTTGGGTCTACACCATTTCCGGATTCTGTGCGGCGCTTGCCGGGATTGTGGTCTCAGCCCAGCTTCTGGCAAGCCATCCGGCCAACGGTACCGCGTTTGAAATGAATGCGATTGCCGCAGTAGTGCTTGGTGGCACGTCGCTGGCGGGCGGGCGCGGTACCGTGCTCGGTACGCTGATTGGCGCGTTTGTCATTGGTTTCCTCGCCGATGGGCTGGTGATGATGGGCGTCAGCGAGTTCTGGCAAATGGTGATTAAAGGCATCGTGATTATCGTGGCGGTCATCATCGATCAGATGCAAAACCGGATGCAGCAGAAAGCGGCGGTGGTGGCGCAAAAAGCCGTGATAGAAAACAAGTAAAAATAACGGGTATCGCTGGCGATACCCGCTGTTTCATCTCAGGATCAGAACGATTCCCACTCGGTATTTGACACGGAGCTGTTCCCGGTAGCCGCAAGCGCCGGGCGCAGTACAGAGGGTTTGCCTTTGTCCTTCGTTACCGGAGTGACAGGTTTCGCGCTTTTGGCATGCTCCTTCCCATCGCCCGGCAGTTTAAACACCGACACAATTTCCGTTAAGCTGTATGCCTGCTGTTCAAGCGAACCAGAAGTAGCTGAAGACTCTTCCACCAGCGCGGCGTTTTGCTGAGTCACGCTGTCCATCTGCGAGATCGCCGTACCCACCTGGCTAATGCCTTTGCTCTGCTCATCTGACGCAGACGCGATTTCACCCATAATGTCTGTCACGCTGGTGACCGATTTGAGGATGTTGTCCATCGATTCATTGGTCAGTTTAACCTAGTCATAACCGTTGTTCACATTGGCTACCGACTCATCGATCAGCACTTTGATCTCTTTCGCTGCCCCGGCGCTGCGCTGCGCCAGGTTACGCACCTCGCTGGCAACCACCGCAAAACCACGTCCCTGCTCGCCCGCACGCGCCGCTTCCACCGCCGCGTTAAGCGCCAGGATATTGGTCTGGAAGGCAATGCTGTCAATGACGTTGATAATGTCGGTAATTTTCTGCGAACTGTCAGTGATATTTTTCATGCTGGCCATCACCGCCTGCACGCGTTCTTCACCTTTGTTCACCGCTTCGGAGGCTGCGTTCGCCAGTAAACTGGCCTGGTTGGCATTGTCGGCATTTTGTTTCACCACCGCACTCAGTTGCTCCATGCTGGCGGCCGTTTCGGTCAGCGCCGCCGCCTGCTCTTCAGTACGCGAAGACAGGTCTGTATTGCCGGACGCGATTTCGCTGGTGCCCTGATAAATCTCACCTGCGCTGTTACGGATCTGGCTGACCGTTTTCACCCAGTTAGACTGCATGGTTTCCAGGTAAGGGATCAGTTGATCCACCTCGCTATTGCCCATCGCCTGCGTCGGTTTATCCAGATTGCCGACAGAGAGGACCTGCAAATGCTGTTTCACCCATTCCAGCGGGCGCGCAAGGAACACCGCGAGGAAGCGCTCGGAAAGTACCAGCATAATGACACCTATCACCATCGCAATAATGATGATGGTACGGGTCAGGGAGACCCAGTCAGCGATACGTGCATTGGCTGCGGATTTGAGTTCGCGGATGTCCTGGTTATAGGCGGCAATCGCCTGCGTAAAGCCCGTGCGCAGTGGGTTGTATTTTTCCGTGGTCAGATGCGCCAGTGCGTTAACGTCATTGGCTTTTACCGCCTCAGCCATCGGTTTGATCCCTTCGTTAAATAAAGTCAGGGAGCTGTTGTAGATATTATCTATCGCACTACTGCTGATATTGGCGTGATCGGTAACTTTAAACTGATTCAGCCCGCCTTGCAGAAAATCGATATCTTTGCCTATCTGCACAACGGCTTGCTGGTAGTTTTGGCTATCACCGCTGGCCTGGAAAGCCATCGCGCGGTCCATCAGTAATTTCACCTGATAGTAGCGATCGCTGGCGTTGTTAATGATATCGCCATTGACCTGCTGAACGTTGGTTAACGCAACTTCGTCGGTTAAACCGCTTAATGCATGCAAGGAAAAGAAAGAAACACCACCCCAGAGTAAAGTGAAAATGATCAGTATGGTAATCATCACCGCTTTAATTTTTAGGTTACTGATAAATTGCATAAAAACCCCGGTAAATGCTGTGAATTGAAAAAAGAAAAAAGACCGTTCACACGCGTGAACGCCTAAAACACCATCGGCATGAGCGGGGGGTTAATTAATAACAAAAAGGAGTAAGGCAATAACCTTTATTGGAAAAGTTGATATTAATCACTGTTTTTGCTGTTGAAGTAAGATAACTGGCTCTCCGGTTCAGCAGAGAGCCAGCCGGGAATGCGGCTTATACGCTCACCAGGCAACGCGCGGTGGCGTAATCGGTAATCAGAACATCAATATAGTTCCCCTGAAGCGCACCGCGAATCGCATTCTGCTTCTCCGGGCCGCCAGCTAAGGCAATCACCTGCTTGCAGGCGCGAATTTGCTCCAGCTCCATACCAATAACCGGATCTTCTTGCTGGCTGAGTACCGGTTTGCCTGCGGCATCGAAATAATGCAGACAGATATCCCCAACCGCGCCGCGTTCGGAAAGCAGGTGCAGCATATCTTCGTTGTAGTAGTTGCCGGAGTTTTTTAGCAGCTGTGACGGCTCCAGTTCGCCAATGCCGACAATCGCCACATCCACCTGGGCGAATTTAGCCACTACCGCCGCAACATCCGGGCTGTTCACCAGCCGCGCGCGCTCTTCCACCGAGTGTTCGATGCTCTGAGAGGGCAAAAGCCAGGCCGGGCAACCCAGATGCGCCGACAGCTGTTGAGTGAGGATCGTGGCCTGCACGTTACCATTCGGCCCGACCCCACCGAGCAACTGGATAACCCCAGCGGCGCGAATATTCTGCGGATGCATCTCATCGACCATACAGCGGATGGTGCTGCTCCAGGCAGAAATGCCCACCAGGTCTTCCGGGCGCACGCGGGTTTCCACATAGTGCGCTGCCGCGCTGCCAATCGCGTGCTTCATCTGCGCGTTGGTCGCATTTTCGCCCACATCCACCACAATGGCCTGGCGAATGCCGTACTGCTGTTCAATGGCTTTTTCCAGCGCGACAAAGATATTGGTCGGCTGCACGACGGTGATTTTCACCAGCCCCTCTTTTTGACAGCGGGTCAGAGCGCGTGAGACAAATGATTGAGACAAATTCATCAGAGAGGCTATCTCAGACTGTTTTTTGTTCTCGTTGTAGTAAAGCGTGGCGATTTTCACCAGCAGACGTTGTTCATCCTGCTTCGACATAACGTTCCCCTTAATTCAGCTTCTGTCATTTTTATTCATCCCTGAATAGATAACAAGCCACCCTCTTCATCAGCTACTGGATCCAAATGTGATCCTTTTCTCCTTTCTTCGAAATATGCCGCTGCAAAGCGTAGACAAAGTGCATTTCAGGGCATATCTTTAACCATGAATAATAAATCAGTAGTGAATATTTATTCAAAGCATAACACAACCTGCCGTAAAACCTTGCGATAAAGACACGTAAGGGGGTTCCCAGGTGTGCTTTTTCACCCTGACTGAATATTTATTCATATGAGATTATACATTCAAGAGGTGTACTATGAATCCGTTTTCGCTCTCCGTTGAGGAGCTTGAAAAAAAAGCACGCGCTGTCCGCCGTCGCATCATCGTGCTGAATGCCGAAAGCCCGGCGGGTGGACACACCGGGGCTGACCTGTCCCAGGTGGAGCTTCTGACCGCACTGTATTTCCGTATTCTGAACTGCTCGCCGGACACCAAAGACAGCGACGAGCGTGATATCTACATCCAGTCAAAAGGTCATGCTGTCGGGGGCTATTACTGCGTGCTGGCAGAAGCCGGATTCATCCCCGTCGACTGGCTCTCTACCTATCAGCATGCCGACTCCCATCTGCCAGGCCATCCGGTCAAACATAAAACCCCGGGTATTGAGCTGAACACCGGCGCACTGGGCCACGGTTTGCCGGTTGCGGTGGGTATTGCGCTGGCGGCAAAACGCAGCAACAGCAAGCGTCGCGTCTTTGCCATCACCGGTGATGGTGAACTGGCAGAGGGCAGTAACTGGGAAGCCGCGCTGGTCGCCGCCCATTATCAGCTCGACAACCTGGTCATCATTAATGACAAAAACAATTTACAGCTGGCGGGTTCAACCAAAGAGATCATGAACACCGACCCGCTGGATGAAAAATGGCGCTCCTTCGGTATGCAGGTTACTGAATGTAAAGGTAACGATATGGCGGATGTGGTGGCGACGCTGGAAGGGTTACAGGCTGGCGGAAAACCGCACGTGGTGATTGCTCATACCACCAAAGGCGCCGGCGTTTCCTTTATTCAGGGACGTCCGGAATGGCACCACCGGGTGCCGAAAGGTGAAGAAGTTGAACTGGCGCTGGAGGAACTGAAAGATGAGTAATAGCGAACATCTGGCCACCGTCATGGTGAATGCCTTTATTGACGCCGTTGAGCGTGGCATAGACCTGGTGCCCGTGGTGGCAGATTCGACTTCGACGGCCAAAATCGCCCCCTTTATGAAGCAGTTTCCGGGTCGTCTGGTCAACGTGGGTATCGCCGAACAAACTCTGGTGGGCGCGGCTGCGGGACTGGCGATCGGCGGCAAAGTGGCGGTCACCTGTAACGCGGCGCCCTTTTTGATCTCCCGCGCCAATGAGCAGATCAAAGTCGATATTTGCTACAACAATACCAACGTGAAGCTGTTTGGCCTCAACTCCGGCGCCAGCTATGGCCCCCTCGCCAGTACCCACCACAGCATTGACGATATTTCAGTCCTGCGCGGCTTTGGCAATATCGAAATCTATGCTCCGGCCTGCCCGATTGAGTGCCGTCAGATTATTGATTATGCGCTGGAGCACGTTGGCCCGGTCTATATTCGCCTGGATGGTAAAGCCCTGCCGGAGCTGCACGACGAAAATTATCGCTTCGCGCCTGGCAATATTGATGTCCTGCGGGAAGGAAAAGATGTCGCCCTGGTGGCGATGGGCTCAACCGTTCATGAAATTGTCGAAGCCGCCACACAACTGGCAGCCCAGGGTATTGACGCCAGTGTTATCAGTGTACCGTCTATTCGTCCCTGCAATACATCACAACTGCTGGCGGCGCTGAAAACCTGCAAAGCCATAGTGAGCGTTGAAGAGCACAACGTGAACGGCGGCGTCGGTAGCCTGGTGGCCGAAGTGCTGGCAGAAGCCGGTTGCGGGATCCCGCTGCGTCGTCTCGGTATTCAGGATGGACAATACGCCATCGCCGCCGACCGCGCATCCACCCGCGCACGTCATGAAATTGATGCAGCAGCTGTCATAAAAAATGCCCGGCAACTCTTACTGACCCGGCAATAAAAATAATAAAGAACAACTTACTGGAGATAATTGCAATGTCCCGAATCCCTCAAAAACTGACCATGGCAGTGATCATTGGCAACCGTGGCTTCTTCCCAAGCTATCTGGTGGCAGAGGCCCGTGAGCAAGCTGTCGCCCTGTTTGACCGCCTTGGTATTAACACCATTATGCTCGATGAGACACAAACTGAGCTGGGCGGGGTGGAAACGCGTCAGGATGCAAAAATCTGCGCCGAACTGTTCCGCGCCCACCGCGATGACATCCACGGCGTGGTGGTGCTGCTGCCAAACTTCGGCGATGAAAAAGCGGTGGCAGAAACCCTGCGCCTGTCCGGGCTGAATGTGCCGGTGCTGATGCAGGCGGAGGAGGACAATCTGGACAAAATGGGGCTGGCGACGCGCCGCGACAGCTTCTGCGGCAAAATATCCCTGTGCAATAACCTGCGCCAGTACGGGATCCCGTTTACCCTGACCACCCAGCATGTCTGCGCTCTCAGCGGCGAGGTTTTCGAACAGGATCTGAAACGCTTTGAGCAAATTTGCCGCGTGGTGAGCAGCATGCGCGGGGTGCGCGTGGGCGCCATCGGTGCGCGTCCGGCGGGCTTTAATACCGTGCGCTACAGCGAAAAATTGCTCGAACGTTTAGGGATCGCGGTTGAAACCCTGGATCTCTCGGAAATCTTCACCCGTATCAAAACCCTGCGTGATGACGATATCCGCGTTGACGAAAAACGCCGTCTGCTGATGGACAACGCCGATGCCAGCCATATTCCGGCAGAAAAACTGGTCACCATGGCGAAGCTGTTTGTGGTCATCAGCGAGTGGGTTATCGCCAACGATATCGACACCACCGCCATTCAGTGCTGGACCTCATTACAGGAAAACCTCGGCATTAACGTTTGCTCCATTATGAGTGTCATGTCCGGCCAGTTAATGCCTTCCGCCTGCGAAGTGGATGTGATGGGGGCGCTCTCCATGTATGCCCTCGCCAGCGCCAATCTGAGCCCGGCATCCATTGCCGACTGGAATAACAACTTCGGCGACGATCGTGACAAATGCGTTCTCTTCCACTGCGGTAACTTCGCCTCTGCCAGTCTCGAAACCCCGCATATGGGTACCGCAGACATTATTGGCACCACCGTGGGTAAAGAGAATACCTGCGGCGCAGTGCATGGCCGCCTGAAAGCAGGCTCTCTTACCTATTTCCGCCTGAGCACCGACGATCTCACCGGTGAAATTAAAGCCTATGTCGGTGAGGGAAAATCCGTTGACGATCCGCTGGATACCGTCGGTTGTCGCGCGGTTATCCAGGTTCCACGCCTGGAAGAGTTGCTGTCTTATATTTGCCGCAACGGCTTTGAACATCATGTGGCCATGAACCATGCGGCCAGCGGGGAAGTACTGCACGAGGCCTTTACGCGTTATCTCAACGTAGACACTTACCTGCACCAGTAATGCAACGCATCCGGGCCTGATGGAGAATGGAGATGTCGAAAGATATTGTTATCGCCCTTGATGAAGGGACCACCAACGCGAAAGCCGTTGCGCTGGATGAGCAGGGAAATGTGGTAGCGAAAGCGTCGCGCCCCTTAACCATTCAGACGCCACGCGAAGGCTGGGTGGAACAATCCGCGCAGACCCTTCTGGAGGCCTCGCTGGACGTTATCCGTCAGGTGGTCGCGCAGGTGGGCGCTGAACGGGTGGCGGCGCTGGCGGTCAGCAATCAGCGGGAAACCGCCGTTGGCTGGTACCGGGCAAGCGGCCAGCCATTAGGCCCGGCTATTACCTGGCAATGCTCCCGCACCGCTGATTTTTGCCATGCACTGCGGGCGCAAGGCCAGGAAGCACAAATCAAAGCGGTGACCGGTTTACCGGTCGCTCCGCTGTTTTCGGCCTCCAAAATGCGCTGGCTTCTGGCCTCGGTTCCCAATGGCGCACAACTGGCGCAACAGGGTGAGATTTGCCTGGGAACGGTCGACAGCTGGCTGCTCTGGCACCTGACGGCAGGCGACTCTTTTTGCTGCGACTATTCCAATGCCTCGCGCACCCAGTTACTGAACCTGAACACCGCCGACTGGGATGATGAGATGTTGACGCTGTTCGGCATCCCGCGCCAGGCATTAGCGGAAATTCGTCCCTCCAGCGGACTCTTTGGCCACACCAGACAGCTTGCCGGTATCCCGGACGGCATTCCGGTGATGGCGATGATCGGCGACTCCCATGCTGCGCTTTTCGCCCACGGCCTGGGGGCTGCGGGCTGCGTAAAAGCAACCTATGGCACGGGGTCGTCGGTAAAGGCCCGGTCGCATCAGCCCGGTGCGATGTGAAATCCCTTGCCACTACCGTTGCCTGGCATGACGGCGAACGGCTGGTATACGGGCTGGAAGGCAATATTCCGCACACCGGCGACGCGGTTGCCTGGATGGCCGAAAGCACGGGCTTAAGTGAACTGCCGGAGGCTGAACTGGCCGAGGCACTGAACAGGCTACCGGCGTCGGTCGACTCTACTCTCGGGGTCTATTTTGTCCCGGCGTTAACCGGGCTTGGCGCGCCCTGGTGGGATGAAGATGCCAGGGGACTTATCCATGGGCTCAGCCGTGGCGTTAAGCGTGCCCATCTGGTGCGTGCGGCGCTGGAATCCATCACCTATCAGATTGCAGACGTAGTGGTGGCGATGCGCCAGCACGGTGATTTTTCCCTGAAAGCGCTGATGGTCGACGGCGGCCCCACCAAAAACGACTGGCTGATGCAGTACCAGGCCGACCTGCTCGGTTGCCCGGTCATGCGCAGCGATGTGCCAGAGCTTTCGGCGATGGGCGCCGCCCTGCTGGCGCGCAAAGCGCTGTTGCAGGTGGACACCGAACAGTTGCGCCAGTATCTGCCCGAGCATGTCACCTTCACCCCGGATGCGCAGCGCCACGACAGGCTGCAAAAACGCTGGCGCGACTGGCAAAATGCGGTGCAGCTTTCCCGCTCGCAGAATGCGCAGGCAGGTTAAAAGAATGGGTGCGTGAAGTTCCAGCCTGACAAGATGATTTGCGGGGATTGCTCCCCGCAAAAGTCAGCTAGCTACTTCGTCACTTCGTAAGCGAGAACAGCTTTAAACTCAGTATCACGTTGTTTGAAACTCATCTCGCAAAGCGAGTCGCGAACCAACAGCGTGAAACCCAGTGCTGTCATACACAGCACCACGATCGCCACCAGGGCGTACTTCGTTAGCATGTCATTGCCTCCGTGCAAAAAAGAGACTAACATCCAACTTGTCTAGGGTTGGATGATAAGCCTCAGGTTGATAACACTATCTCCTGGGGCTTTCACCTTTCTGAACCCTGCAAAATGCCTGGCTCAGAAAGCCTCAGGCACCCGCGAAAATGCTACCCTTTCCATTCCCTTTTCACGAACAAAAACTGTATTTATATGGGTCTTCCCCGATTATGGTGGGAAGACTCAGAACGCCATATTCAGCTTCCCGTAGTGGAACATCACTCCCAGTT